>JBCBHB010000805.1:0-1501 GCA_038526025.1 Pseudomonadota bacterium | reverse complement strand
GTATCGGAGGCCGCGGCCATCGCGAGCGCCAAGCTGATCGGGCGGGGCGACGAGAAGGCGGCCGATGCCGCGGCAGTGGCCGCCATGCGCTCGGAGCTCAACAAGCTCGACATCCAGGGCACCGTGGTGATCGGCGAGGGTGAGCGCGACGAAGCGCCGATGCTCTATATCGGCGAGGAGGTCGGCACCCGTCAGGGGCCCGAGGTCGATATCGCGCTCGATCCGCTGGAGGGCACGACCCTCACCGCGAAGGCCATGCCAAATGCACTTACAGTGATCGCAATGGGCCCCCGGGGCTCGATGCTGCATGCGCCCGATGTCTACATGGACAAGCTGGCGATCGGTCCCGGCCTGCCGGATGGCGTTGTGGACCTCGAGATGTCCGGCGCCGAGCGCGTGCGGGCCTATGCCAAGGCCAAGGGCGTGACGGCCGAGGCTGTCGGCGTCTGCATTCTCGAGCGCCCGCGCCATGAGGCGCTTATCGAGAGCGTGCGCTCGACCGGCGCTGCGGTACGCCTGATCACCGATGGAGACGTGGCGGGCGTCATCCACTGCGCCGAACCCTCCACGGGCATCGACATGTATATGGGGCAGGGAGGCGCCCCGGAGGGTGTGCTCGCCGCCGCAGCGCTCCGCTGCATGGGCGGGCAAATGATGGGCCGTCTGGTCTTCCGGAACGACGATGAGAAGGGCCGTGCGGCGAAGGCCGGGATCGAGGACCTCGACCGGGTCTACCGCCGCGACGACATGGTGCGGGGCGACGTGCTCTTCGCCGCGACGGGCGTGACGAACGGCTCGATCGTCAAGGGCGCGCATCGCGATGGTGAGTACCTCGAGACCGAGACGATCCTGATGCGCTCGCGCACCGGCAGCGTCCGCCGCATGTCCTACCGCACCCGCAATTTCTGACCTCGCAGCGAAACCCATCACGCGCGCTCGCGGACACGCGAGCGTCCTTGATGGGCCGTTTCGTGCTTCCGACCCTAGGTTTCTCGCAGCGGGCCATGAGGCGCGCTTGGGAGAATGTTCCAGGGGGTTCAGGATGTCGGATATCCATCGCCGTGACGCGCTGCGCTTTGCAATTGCTGCTGCCGCGCTCGGGGGCGGCCTTCTTGGCCGGCCCGGTGCGGCGCAGGCTGGGACCGTGTTCGTCGATTTCGGTGTCGCCATTCGGGGGGCGGATCCGGTGGCCTTCTTCACCGAAGGCAAGGCTGTCGAGGGCTTCTCGAGCCACAAGCTCGAATGGCAGGGCGCGACCTGGCAGTTCGCCAGCGCCGCGAACCGCGAGCGCTTCGCCGCCGACCCGGCCGCCTACGCGCCGCAATACGGTGGCTGGTGTGCCTGGGCGATGACACGCTCGGACCTCGCGCCGACCGACCCGACGGCGTGGCTCATCAGCGACGGCAAGCTCTACCTCAACTATAACGCCGGCGCCGAGCGCCGCTTCAAGCGCGACGTGCCGGGCAACCACGCGAAGGCGAATGCGGCGTGGGAGGCGACC
>JBCBHB010000804.1:0-1504 GCA_038526025.1 Pseudomonadota bacterium | reverse complement strand
TCGGGGTTCACCTTGAGCCGGCGGGCGAGGACGCCGGAGGCGCCCTCCGCACGTGCGCGGATCGCGACGGCATCGCCAGCGGGCACGAGATCGAAGGTGGTGTTTCGCCAGATATCGAATTTCTGCCAGTCCTCCACGAGCGCATCGCTCGCCTCGAAGAGCACAAATGGGATCTCGCCCGGGGGGGCGGTCGGCTCCGGTGCGGTGGCCGGCTCGCGCGCGCAAGCGGCGAGAAGCGCGAGGGCGGCAAGCGTAGCGAGCGATCTCATGAGGCTCTCATCTGGCTGCTGGATCTGGCTGGGTGGCAGCGTCGCGCCGGAAGGGCGCGAGAGGCGAGAGGAGGTAGATTAGAAGGGCGACGTTCATGAGCGTGTCGATGAGCAGAAGGGTCGGCGAGACGCCGCCGCGAAAGATGAAGAGCTGTGAGCCCTCGAGCAGCCCCTCAGCGCCAATGCCCACAATGCCGACCGCATTGATCCCCACATGCAGGCCGATGGCCGCGGATAGGCTGCCGGTGCGCCAGGTGAGGACCGTGGCGGAGAGCGCGAGAACCGTGGTGGCGATCGCGTAGAGCAGGCCGGCACTGCCGGGGAGGCTGCCATTGTAATGGAGGGCGCCGAAGAGCAGGGCGGGCGGAAAGGCCCAGAGCAGCGGATGGCGCAAGCGCTGGGCGAGCTGCTGCAGGAGATAGCCACGGAACAGCAGCTCCTCGGCCCCTGCCTGCACCCAGATGAGCGGCAGGAAAGCGAGGCACCAGAGCGCCCAGGTGCCGATGGGCAGCGACGAGCGGTCGGGCAGGCCCTCCACCAGAAGCGCGGGTACGATGGTCCCGGCGCTGAAGGCGAGGGCGATGGCAAAGCCCGTGCCCGCCTCGTGCCATCGGGTCCTGCCATCCGGCGAGATGAGGGTGCCGACAGGTTGGCGGTGGAAGAGGCGGAGCGAGACCCAGAAGCCCAGCCAGATGCCCCAGAAGCTCGCGAGGATAAAGGCGATCGCACTGGTCGATCCGCCCTCGGCGAGGTCCAGGATACCGTCCAGATCCGACTCGAAGCCCAGCAGCAGCCGCGAGACGGCGATGCCCAGGATGAGCAGGACGATGCCGATGAACCAGATGAACAGCGTCAGTATCAGCGTCGCCAGCACGCGCCACAGCCCGGGCCTTGCCGTGGCCGGCGCGATCCATTGCTCGAACGGCGTCATCCGCGCTTCCTCCAACCTTGACGCCAGATAGAGCGTCTTACGCGGAAAGAGAAAGGGCCCGACGCTGCCGTCGGGCCCTTCTTTGCGTGTCGCGTGGCGCTGATCAGAGCGCCTGGTAGATCGGGAAGCGCGCGGTGAGATCGGCGACCTTGGCCTTCACCGCTTCCTCGACCCCGCCGTTACCCTCTTCACCGTTCGCCGCGAGACCGTCGACAACCTCGGCGATCAGGCGCGCAACCTCACGGAACTCCTCCTCGCCGAAGCCGCGCGTGGTGCCGGCGGGCGAGCCGAGGCGGAGGCCAGA
>JBCBHB010000803.1:0-1508 GCA_038526025.1 Pseudomonadota bacterium | reverse complement strand
GTGGCGGCGATGGCGGCCGCGTCCACTGGAGCGGCCTTCCCCCCCGGCGACCGGGAACAGCCAGTTCGGCGGCGTCCATGCAGGTTTGTTGAGCGCCTTGTACCAGTCGCCGGGGGGAAAGGCCGCTCCAGTGGACGCGGCCGCCATCGCCGCCACCCCAAACCCGAACAGGACCAACCAGTCGATCATCGTGCGCCCTCCGCTTGCCTGCTCAACAGGTGGAGGTTCGTTCGGTTCCGTCAAGCGTCAGGCGGAGGGACGCATGCCCCCCTTGGCCCCGCGCTGCTCCCGGTCCATCGCCTCGAGCTGGGTGAGGATGTCCATCATGCCGCCAACACGGTCGTTGAGACTGCGCCGCCGGGCGGCGTGCTGTGCGGCGGCGTCGACGAGAAACGCCGTCTCCGGCAGCGCGGGCATATAGAGGGCGCGCCCGACGGGCAGCACCGCAGAACCCGCGGTGCGGCCGAGCGCGGTCAGGCCCAGCGTCACCTTCTCTCCCAGCCCAGTGTGGGCCCGGTGCGTGATGCTGTCGAACCCGTTGCGCGCGACGGCACCGCCGATGGCCGCGTAGATCAGCCGGGCGGCAAAGATCGCACTGCGGCAGTTGAGCGGCAGGACCGCGATACCCGCCTCCGACCGGCGGTAGAGGCGGTCAGCCTCGCCCAGCACCCGGGCCACCACGGTTGCCAGCGCCTCGGACGGTTCGGGTTCGCGCAGAAACGCAGCCGGATCGATCCCGGCCTCGATCAGCCAGTCCCGCGGTAGATAGATCCGGCCCATGGCCGCGTCTTCACCCACGTCGCGACAGATATTGGTGAGCTGCATCGCGACACCCAGATCGCACGCCCGCGCAAGCGCCTGCGCATCCCGCACGCCCATCAGCACCGCCATCATCGCCCCGACGGAGGATGCAACCCGCGCCGCATAGGCGCGCACATCCGACAGGCTGTGATAATCCCGGCCCATCGCATCCCACGCAAAGCCCTCGATGAGCGCGTCGGGCAGCGCCCTCGGCATATCATAGTGATCGACAACCCAGGCAAACGCCCGGTCCGGAGCCGAGTTTGCCGGTCGTCCCGCATAGACCCGGTCGAGCCGGTCCTGCAGCCCCAGAACGGCGGCGGGCTGTTCGTCGGACAGATCGACCGCGTCATCGGCGAGCCGGCAGAATGCGTAAAGCGCAAGGGCCGCATCCCTCACGTCCCGCGGCAGAAAATGCGATGCGGCGTGGAAGGATTTGGAGCCGTGGCGGATCGCCTCCCGGCAGGCCTTCAGATCGTCAGCGAGCATGCGCAGCCTCCGGCACGAGTTGATCAAGCACTTCCGCCGAAGACACGACGCCCGGAAGCCCGGCGCCCGGATGGGTCCCCGCTCCGACAAGGTAGAGCCCCCGCACGCTCTCCGAGACATTGTGGGGGCGGAACCAGGCGGATTGCAGGATCCGCGGCTCGAGCGAGAAGCCCGCGCCGTGGGGGCTCCGATAGCGGTCACGGAAATCGAACGGGGTC
>JBCBHB010000802.1:0-1509 GCA_038526025.1 Pseudomonadota bacterium | reverse complement strand
CGCGCGATCTGCCGAAGCGCCTCGAGGCGAGCATGACCGCGGCCGGGATCGCGCCGGGGCAGTTCGGCGTCGAAGCGGCCGAAGCGTCGGCGACGGGCCGCGGGGCCGTGCTGGCGCATGAGACGCTTTCGACCCTGCGGCGCGCCGGTGCGCCGGTGATCGTCGATCGTTTCGGGCGCGACGCCGTGGCGCTCAGCACCATCTCGGCAATGTCCGCGACGGCTGTGAAGCTCGATCGGGGCCTGGTGGGCCAGCTCGGCGAGGATGCGGAAGGGATCACCCTGCTCAAGGGCCTGGTCACGCTCGCGCGCTCGCTTTCCTTCACGGTCGTCGCCACGGGGGTCGAGACGCGCGCTCAGCTCGATCTCCTGCGCGCCGCGGGCTGCGACGCCCTGCAGGGCTTCGCCGTCGCCCGGCCGGAACCGGCGGAGAGCTTCGCCGCCTGGCTGAGCTTCGCCGATGTGGTTCCGGCCGAGCGCAGCCCGCTCGCGCTCCCTGCCACACGTGGGGGCGAAGATGCCAAAGCCGCGGCCTCCTGAAACGCGCGGGCTGCACGCACTCTTAATCAACGGCTGTCATGATCCGCGGACGGCGCCGAGATGGCCGTTGAGTGTCGAAGGGAACGGGAGGTGAGCGTGGCAGAGACAAGCAGCGCGACTGCGGCGGAGACGGCGGCGGCGACGCCCGATCTGGCCGATCCCCCAGCGCCGGGCGATACTGCGCCGGCGCTACCCGAGGGCCTGACGGTGGAGGAGAGCGCCGACGAGACGCGGCTGGCGATCGCCGCCGATCTCAAGGTCGCCGACGCCGTAGAGATGCGTGAAGCATTGCTCGCCGCGATCCAGACGGCCGCAGCCGCAGGCCGCCGCGTGATCGTGGTCAGTGAGGCGGAGGGCGCCGACGGTGTGGTGGGCGTCCCCGCCCTCCAGCTTGCCATCGCCGGCTCACGGCACGCGGAAAGCCTGACGGTCAAGACCAAGGGCGGTGGTCGGCGCCAACGACGCGCCAGCACATCGACGCGGGCTTCGAAGACCAAGAAGGCGACGTCTGTCGCAGGGGCAAACAAGGCGGTGGCATCGTGAGCGCGAAAGGTCTGTCACCGGCCGCGCAGAGCTTCGTGCTCGAGGCCGAGGAACTGCTGGAGGCGCTGGAGCGTCAGCTCCTGGAGCTCGAGGGCGTGCAGGGCGCGGGGCCCGGCGAGCAAGTGGACGCGGTGTTCCGAGCGCTGCACACCGTGAAGGGCTCGGGCTCGATGTTCGGGTTCGATCGGCTGGCGCGCTTTACGCACGACTTCGAGACCGCCTTCGATGCTGTGCGCGAAGGACGGTTGGGCATCAACAGCGCGCTTGTGGATCTCTCCCTCAAAGCGCGCGACGAAATGCTGGCCCTTCTTGCCCTCGGTCCCGACGGTACCGGTGTGGAAGCGGACCCGGGGCCGACGGCGAGGGCACTCAGCGCGGAACTGGCCGCCCTTACAGGGGCCGTGAACACGCAAGAAGCGAGTGGTCC
>JBCBHB010000801.1:0-1474 GCA_038526025.1 Pseudomonadota bacterium | reverse complement strand
TCCGATCTCACCGCGACGTGCCCACTAGGGCCCACCTTGCTGGAACCGCCCTCGAGCACCAGGTCACCACCCCGCTCCGACCCGGCACCCGCGCGGAGCACCGCAGCGCCCCCGGCACCCGCCGAGCTCGCGCCGGCGGACAGCCGCACCGCACCGGCCTCGGCGGCGCCGTCGGCCGCAAAGATCGACACCGAGCCTGCCGTGGCGCCAGATCCACTCTGGATCGACATGTCGCCGCCGCGGGCCGAGCCGGCCGCTGCCGCTAGGCTGACGGCGCCCCCGCGCACGCCGGCGCCGGCGGCCACGGACACGTCACCGCCGGCGGCATCGTCTCCTTCGGTGCGCCCAGCGGCAAGCTTCAGGGCGCCCCCGGCCTCCTCCATGCTCGCACCGACCAGCACATCGATCTGCCCAGCTGCGTCCATAGCGTCGCCCGTCGTGACGGCGATGCGGCCACTGAACCCGTCCTCGGCCTCACCGGTGCGCAGCATCGTCGAGCCACTCGCCAGAGCGTCCCGTGACTCGATGGCCACGGATCCGCTCGAGCCGTCCACAGCCGCTCCACCGCGGAGCTGCACGCTGCCGGCCGCCGCATCCGGAGCCCGGGCAGCGCCCGCGCTGAGGTCCAGGTCCCCGGCCCTGGCTCCGGGACCCTCGCTCTGGGTCGAATCCCCGGCCGACACGGCCACGGAGCCACCGCCCACGGCGCCCTGCACCATCACATCCCCAGCTCGGCCGGCGAGTCCGGCCGCCCCGGAGCGGAGACGCAGGTCACCGCCATGCCCGGCGACGCCGTGGGCGCCGCCGGCGTCGATGCGCACGGCCCCGCCTGCGGCGCCCTCGCCGGCGCTGAGAGACACATGGCCACCAGTCGCCGCCGAGGCGCCCTTCGCACCGGCGCCGGATCGAATGTCGATGGCCCCGGCCGATCCCAGGGCGCTCGCCCCCGTGGCAATGCTGATGGCACCGGAGTCCTCGGCGACGGCGCTACCAGTCGCGAGCTCGAGGCTCCCAGACATGCCCGCCTCCGCCTGGCCAGAGGCGACCCTGACCGACCCAGACGCAGCTCCTGCTGCGGACCTGAGGGCAAGGCCTCCAGAGGCACCAGTAAGACTAGCTCCAGACGCCACCGTCACCGCGCCACCCGCGGCATTGCCTGCTCCGGCGCGGAGATCGAGCATGCCACCATCAACAGCACCCTCGCCGGCCGCGACATCGACGCTGCCGCCACTCTGGGTCGCGCTGAAGCCGGATACGAGCTGGATAGCGCCACCGTTGCCGGTGCCGCCGGCCCCGCCCGTCAACGTGATCATCCCACCATCCATGTCACTGGACCCGGCCCCGAGGTGCGCCGCGCCTCCGCGTTCCACCCCGGACGCCGCGGCAGCACTCACATCTCCGCCCTGGGCGCCCGAGCCACTGTGCATTGATACACGCCCCCCGGCATCGTGGCTCGGGATGGCACGGATGCCGG
>JBCBHB010000800.1:0-1516 GCA_038526025.1 Pseudomonadota bacterium | reverse complement strand
CCCACCAATGCCCGCCATGCCGGCTGGTCGAGATAGGAGGTTGCCTCGGCGTTGGCGTTGTTGAGAGCGCGCAGCGTCTCCTGCGCCGCGCCGTCCATCGAGGCGATGGGGGTAAACGGGTGCTGCATTGTCAGGTCGCCTGCCCGATCAGTGCCAGCCAGTCATCCTCGCTCAGCGTCTCGATGCCCAGCTCCGCCGCCTTCTTCAGCTTCGAACCTGCGCCGGGGCCCGCCACGAGAACATCGGTCTTGGCCGAAACGCTGCCCGAGACCTTGGCCCCAAGCGCCTCGGCCCGCGCTTTGGCCTCGTCGCGGCTCATCCGTTCGAGCTTGCCGGTGAAGACAACCGTCTTTCCCGCGACCGCACTGTCGCTGGCCTGCGGCGCTGCTTCGTCGGCAGGGGAAACATGGGCTGTAAGTTTCTGCAGGGCATTACGATTATGCTCGTCCCCGAAGAAGGTGATCACGGCATCGGCGAGCACGGAACCGACGCCGTCGATCGCCAGCAGCGCCTCTCGAACCTCTGCATTCTCCGCTGCGGAAGACATGGCCTCGTCGAACCCGGCCCAGCTTCCGTAACTTCGCGCGAGCAGCTTCGCCGTGGTCTCCCCCACATGGCGGATGCCAAGGGCGAAGATGAACCGATGGAGCGGTACGGCGCGACGCGCATCGATTGCATCGAAAAGGTTCTCGGCAGATTTCTCACCCCAGCCCTCGAGCGCAGCAAGGCGTTGGATGTCAGTGCCTTCCGGCCCGAAGCGGACTTTTAATGTGAAGATATCCGCCGGTGCCTTCACCCAGTCGAGCTGCCAGAAAGCCTCGACCTGCTTTGTGCCGAGCCCTTCGATATCCATGGCCCCGCGCGAGACGAAATGCTTCAGCCGTTCAACGGCCTGGGCGGGGCAGACAAGCCCACCCGTGCAGCGGCGCACGGCCTCGCCCTCCTCACGCACGGCGGGAGAGCCACAGGCCGGGCATGTGGTGGGGAACACGTAGGGCACGGCGCCAGCGGGCCGACGCGCGAGATCGACGTCGATGACCTTCGGGATCACGTCTCCCGCCCGGTAGACCGTGACCGTGTCGCCCACGCGCAGGTCCTTCCCGTCGCGGATGGGCTCTCCCTTGGCGCCGCGGCCCGCGATGTAGTCCTCGTTATGGAGCGTCGCGTTCGAGACCACGACGCCGCCCACGGTGACCGGGCGGAGCCGCGCGACGGGGCTGAGCGCGCCGGTGCGCCCGACCTGGATGTCGATCCCCTCCAGCACCGTCTGCGCGCGTTCGGCCGGGAACTTGTGGGCGATGGCCCAGCGGGGCTGGTTCGAGCGCGCGCCAAGGCGCTGCTGCCAGTCGAGCCGGTCGACCTTGTAGACCACGCCGTCGATATCGTAGCCGAGCGAGGCGCGGATGCTCTCGATCTCCCGGTAATGCGCGACCAGTGCCTCGACCGACTCGAAGCGCCTGGCATGCTCGTTGACCGAGAAGCCCCAGGCGCGGAGGGCCTGCAGCATGCCCCACTG
>JBCBHB010000799.1:0-1522 GCA_038526025.1 Pseudomonadota bacterium | reverse complement strand
CCAGGCCCTCGGCAGCCAGCTCAGCCTCCGCAGCCTCCAGGGCCTCAGCCTCATCTGCGTCCTCGGATGCTGGCTCCGCCTCCGCCGCTACGGCGCTCTCACCCTCCGCCGGCGTCTCCTCGGGCCCGGGCTCTGGGTCTGGTTCGGGCACCTCATAGCCCCGCCCCACCTTCCAACCCGTCGCCAGGTTCTCGATCACCGTCGCCGCGTCCGTGAAGTCGTCGCCATAGTCGATCAGCTCATCGAGGTTCGCCAGCACCGGGTTCGACGTCCAGAGCCGGCGGAGCGCGCGTCGTCGCAAATGCTCCGGCACTGCCTCCTTCATGAAAGCCGCGAAGTCGTCGCCCTCCTTCAGGCTCTCCGGCTCCGGCAGGCCCAGCTCCTCCAGGATCTCCGCATCGCTCCTCGGCGGCTCCTCCGGCGCTGCCTCTGCCGGCACGGCCGCTTCTGCCGGCGCCTCCTCCGGCGAGGCCTCTCCGCCCTCGCGCTTGAGGCGCGACCAGCGGCCGAGGAACCCGTCCTCCCGCGTGGCAGGCCGGTCCGGACGCTCGGGCCGGCTCAATGCACCGTCTCCCCGTCCGGCCCCTTGTCCGGCCCCTTCTCCTGCACAACATCCGCCCCCGCCCGCCGCTCGGCCTCCCCGGCCCGGCGGCTTGCAGGGCTGCGATAGACATCCGCGGTCTGGCGAATGCGCGCATCCCCGCGCCCGTCCTCGCTCGCCTCCACGCGCACCCGGTCCCGCCGCCGCTTCTTGAAAACCTCGTCCTTGTGGTGGCGGTCCACGAAGCTCGAAACCCAGGCGATGAGCGCCGGCGTCATCTCCACCGGCTCCACCAGTTCCTCGCCGCTATCCGCGTAGTCCTGCGCCTCGAAGGGCGAGGCGGTAGCGAGGAACGGCAGATAGGGCCGACCACCCTCATCCCCCTCATTGGGTCGCAGCACCACGTACAGGATCGGCGGGTCGTTCGAGAGCGCAACGCGATACGCCTCCGTCTCCGCCCGGTGCAGCGTCAGTGGCAGGGTGGCGGCATGGAAGTCCGTAGCGCCATTCTCATCCTCGCGCAGCACCTGCCAATCCCCGGCCCGCGCCGCCGCAGGCCCCGCACCGGGCAGCACCGCCGTCGGCCGCCAGGACCATGCGGCCCAGCGGGTCACCCCGGGCCGACGGCTCAGCACGATGCCGAGCGGGATCGTCTCGTGCCGCTCCGTCACGACGCTCTCGATCGGTGGGTTACGCTCCGCGCCCAAGTCGTCCTCCCGTCCAGGTCCTCTCGCCCGGTTAAGCCAACGGTTAAATGACCCGCTCGCATCCGTCTAGGAAAGAGACTGTGCTCTGGGATACCACGCAGCGGAAAGAGCGGCACGGCCCCGCGCTTGTCGCCCATTCGTCTTGCGCCTAGACCGATGAGCGACGGCCCGCAGAGGCCGCGAGGCGCCCAAGCGCCCGAAGAAACCCGGAGGAGCCGCCAGTGACACGCAAGCCCCGCCTCATCCTGTGCGACTGCGCAGGCACCTTCCGCCC
>JBCBHB010000798.1:0-1523 GCA_038526025.1 Pseudomonadota bacterium | reverse complement strand
CGCCTCGCGGAGGATATCGGGCACTGGCACCTCAAGGGCTTCGGCATGTGGATGCTGGTACGGCGGGATGACGGGCAGAGCGTGGGCGGTGTGGGCCTCGCCCATCCCGTCGGCTGGCCGCGCCATGAACTCACCTGGTGGCTGCTGCCCCACTCGCGGGGCACGGGCCTCGCGCAGGAGGCCTCGGTTGCCATCATCAGCTTTGCGATCAACTCGCTGGGCTGGCCCTCGGTCGAGACGCACATCCAGGACACTAACCTGCCTGCCCACCGCCTGGCTGTGCGCCTGGGCGGCGAGAAGGTAGCGCGGGAGATGTTCCCTGACGGGCTGGAGCGCGACGTCTACCGGCTCGCCCCGACCAAGGTGATGCCATTCGGTGCAGCACCGGAACGCGAGGAGAGTGCGGAATGAGCGAGGCAAGAACCGAAGCAGTGCGGGCGGCCGAACTTCTGCAGGGGCTCCGCCATTCCATCGACAATCTCGACGCGATCCTCGTCCACACGCTGGCCGAACGCTTCAAGTGCACGCAGGAGGTGGGGCGGCTCAAGGCCGAGCATGCCCTTCCTCCGGCCGACCCTGCGCGGGAGGCGAAGCAGATCGAGCGCCTCGAGCAGCTCGCGAACGAAAGCGGGCTCGACCCCGAGTTCGCCAAGAAATTCATGCGGTTCATCGTCGACGAGGTGATCCGCCACCACCGCCAGTTCCAGGAATAGGCGCGCATAGCGCCGCAACGCAGACCCAAGGAGAACAATCATGTCGATCAAGATCAGGCTCGCCCGTGGCGGCTCGAAGAAGCGGCCCTTCTACCGCATCGTGGCTGCGGACAGCCGCATGCCGCGCGACGGCCGCTTCATCGAGAAGCTCGGCACCTACAACCCGCTTCTGCCGAAGGACAGCGAGAGCCGTGTCCAGATGAACATGGAGCGCGTTGAGCACTGGCTTGGCCAGGGCGCGCAGCCGACGGATCGTGTGGCCCGCTTCCTCGAAGCCGCGGGCGTCCGCCCGAAGGCCGAGCGCGCCAACCTGCAGAAGGCCGAGCCGGGCAAGAAGGCGCAGGAGCGTGCGAAGGAGCGTGAGGAGAAGCGCCTCGCCGCGGAGGAAGCCGCGAAGGAGGCCGAGGAGCAGGCCAAGACCGCTGCCGAGGCACCGGCCGAGGAGGCTGCTGCCGAGGACGCCGGCGAGGAGCCGAAGGAGCAGGCGGCGGAGTAATCCGCCGCTCGCCCGCCGCGGTCGCCCACACGAGGCGCGCGCCATGCACCCTGCCCCGCCGGCCAGCACCGCCCCGGCCGAGTTCGCGCCAGGTTTCCGCGCGGAGCTGGAGCGGCTTATGCGCTGGCGCCGGGATGTGCGCCACTTCCGGCCCGATCCGGTGCCGCCGGCGCTGGTCGACGAGGCGCTGGCGGCCCTGGCCCTCGCGCCCTCCGTCGGCCTCTCGGAGCCCTGGCGGCTGGTGCGCGTGGGTAGCGAGGCGGGGCGCGCAGCGGTGCGCGCCAATTTCGAGGCAGCGAATGCCGAGGCCCTGG
>JBCBHB010000797.1:0-1525 GCA_038526025.1 Pseudomonadota bacterium | reverse complement strand
CGGCCCGGCGCTCCGAAAGACCGACATTGTAGTTGAAGTCGCCCGTATTGTCGGTGTGCCCGACGATCGCGACGCGCATTGTCTGATTGATGGCCAGCGCGTTGCCGAGGCGTGCGGCGGCGGCGAGACCATCCTCCGTCAGCGTCGCACTGTCGAAATCGAAGAGCACGCCGCGCACCACCACGCGGCCGTCGCTTTCGAGGGCGGCGGCAATGTCCTCCGGCGAGGCCGTGGCGAAATCGAAGGTGGCCGTGGTGCCGAGAAGCCCCGGCGTGCCGGAAGACTCGCAGCCGGCAAGCACCAGCGCAGCAGTCAGCACAGCAATGGGCGCGATCTTGAAATTCATCATGTCTCCGTCCTCCCGTTTCGGCAGCTCTCTGCGATGCCGTTACGGAAAGATGCGCTGAAAGCAGCGATAAGGGAAGCAAGACGCGCCATCGATGAGAAACTGTCACCTTCCGCGAGGAGCAGCGCCCCGAAGACGGCTAGCCGTCGCCGGAGCGGCGTTCGGCGAGCACGGCCCGCAGCGGCGCGAGGAAGCGCTCATCGGGCTGTTCGACGAGGCGAAGCGCTTTGTTCTGATCCTTTGTGCCGAGGCTCGCGGTGGCGATGGTCGTTGAGCCGCGATCTGTGGCCGCCCTTACCTCCACCCGCTCGAGCGCCCGCGGCGGCAGCTCCAGAAGATCCCCCGGCGCCATTCGCGTAATCTCGCGCAGGGGAAAACGGCCGAGCGGCACGGTGCCGCTGATCTTGACCCCGGTCGCCAACACCTGGCGCAACATGTGCTCCGCCCAGACGCCGCGGTTACTGTCTCCGCCGGTCTGGGCGTTGATGAGGTCCTTCTTGAGGGGCTCGAGCGTCGAGACGGGAACCACGAAATCAAGCCCCGCCCCGCGCTTGTCCCCCGTCACGTGGTAGTTGAGCTTGATGACGAAGATCTCGGAATTGTCCGGCGCGATGCGCACCATGCCTGGCTGCTGCTCGAACCGGGAGCGCTTGGCGAGACCGATGGCCGAGCGTCCGCAGAGCTCGATGATCGCCTCGTCGAAACAGCGCGCCACAAGATCGACGAACCGCCCGTAGATCGAGAGATCGATGGCGGTGAGCGACCGGGCGAAGTTCGATTCCTCGAAGGAGCCGTCTCCGCCCAGATAGATGTCGAGCACCTTTCCCAGCAGACGCGGATGCGCCTTCATCAGCCCGGTGCCGTTCTTCTCCGAAAAGCTGAGGAGGTAGATGGCCGAGGGCGCATGGAGGCTTCGCAGGTAGTCCCCATGCCGCATGACCTCGTAGCCGTAGACCGAAACGTCGATACCCGGGCGCAGCTCCACCCGCGTGCGCGTGGCGGCGATTGACGCGAACGTATGGCAGAGCGGGTCCATCGGCGGGAAACCCGCAAGGCGCATCTTCGGCCCGCGCAGCTTCCGCGCCAGCACGCCATTGCCCATAGACCCGGTCATTCCCCGCCCCGCATCCCGCTTCAGCGATCCGCAAGCTTTGGGTCCTAGAAGGCGGTCAGCAGAAG
>JBCBHB010000796.1:0-1527 GCA_038526025.1 Pseudomonadota bacterium | reverse complement strand
GCGCCGGGCCGGCCTCGCTGACGGGTGATCGGCAGACCACAGTCGACGGCCTTGCATACCCCACCTGTAGATGCTGCAGGGACCGGACTTTTTCGTTAGCGCCGGTTAGCTTAATCGTAGGGGTCGAAGAATGGGGGTGAAGATGAATTGCAAGACGGGCATTTTTCTGGGAACGACAAGCGCGCTAGCGCTCACCATGAGCATCGGCGCAGCCTTGGCGATGCCGGTCAATCCGATCATCGAGTCGGAAAACAACGACAATGCCGGTGAGGCTGATACGATTGACCTGACGACGAACGACGGCGCCTTTGGCTCTGTTTCCGACGGCGATCCAGACTTCTTTCTGGTTGAGAACGCGTTTGCCGGTGGCATCACGACTGTTGAGCTTTTTGACAACTCTGCCTTCGGTGGTGTGGATTTCACAATTACCGATAGTAATTTCGCCGGGAACTTCGGAAGTGGTTCTGTATCGAACGCTGGTCCTACGTCGGCCCAGGCGAGCTTCACGGTACCGCTTAACGGCATGTTCGGCATCATCCTGACAGCGACCAACGCCCAGAGCTTTAGTGAGGGGTACTCGCTGAGCATCAGCACCTCGGAGGTGCCGCTACCGGCCTCGGGTGCGCTGCTTCTCGGTGGGGCCGCGGCCTTTGCGGCGCTGCGCCGGCGTAACAAGCGCAAGGAAGGCTGAGTGCCGCCATGCCCGGCTGACAGCGACGGCCGACTGTTCTCGGCGATCGCTGCATGGAGGCTCAACCGCCCCGAGGGTACCACCGGCGCCTGCCGTGCTGGCATGTGCCGCGCAGGTATCCGCCAGGGGTTGGCGGGCGCAGGCGGTGGGTGAGGACAGTCGGCCATGAGCATGCCCGACTGGTTGATGACGCTGCACAACCGGCTGGCGGACGCGCAGTGGGACGCGCCGGAGACCATCGCCGAGCGGCAGATGACAGAGGTGGCCCCGCTTCTGGCCCATGCCTGGGAGACGGTGCCGGGGCAGCGGGAGCGCCTTGAGGAGGCGGGGTATCGCCCGGGTATCGTGCCGGACTGGTCGCTCTGGCGACGCATTGCGCCGATGGGCCGGGAGCCCATGCAGGAGGCGCCGGCTGTCTGGCGTAGTCTAGCGCCGCCGCCTGCGCATGGCGAGATCGTCAGCGTCGCTTCCTCCGGCTCCACCGGCGCGCCGCTGCGCATCGTCGGGACCGTGCGAGATGCAGCGATCTCGAAGGCCTTCACGCTGCGGTTCCATCTTTGGCACGACATCGACATGACGCAGACACGCGCCGCGATCCGCGAGGCGCGCGATCCCGCCTGCCAGCCGCCGGAGGGGCGCACCCAGCCGCGATGGGGCGATCGAATGGAGTTTCCAGTGCCGACCGGACCCTCCCACGAGATCGACATCCACAGCGGTATCGAGGCTCAGGCGCTATGGCTGAAACGCCGGCGGCCGCAGTACCTCCTGGCCTTCCCGTCGAACATCGCCGAGCTCGCCCGCCATTTCGATAAGGAAGCGCTCGGCTTCCAGACGCT
>JBCBHB010000795.1:0-1536 GCA_038526025.1 Pseudomonadota bacterium | reverse complement strand
TGGTGCTGCGCGAGGCGGTCGTCGGGCTCTTCAACGGGCTGGCCTTCGCCGTGCTGATGGGGGCGATTGCCTGGTTCTGGTTCGGCGAACCGGAGATCGGCGGCGTGATTGCGGTGGCCATGGTGATCAACCTCCTCGCGGCCGCCCTGGCCGGCATTCTCATCCCCCTCGCGCTCGACCGCGTGGGCGCGGACCCGGCGCTCGCGTCGGGCACCTTCGTGACGACGGTAACGGATGTGGTGGGCTTCCTTGCCTTCCTGGGTCTCGCAGCGCTGGTGCTGCTCTAACGGGGCGGATTTGCGTTCCGACACGCGCGCCCGGCCTTGAAATCCGGGCGCGAAGGCGCTTCTTGGAGCGCCTGATCCGCCAGGGGTAACCATGACCGACCTTCCTGAAAGCATCGATGCAACGCAGACCCTTCTCGGGGAGGCCGGTTACGTGTGCGGGCGCGGGCTCGCGACGGTCACCTTTCTCTCGCTCAAGCTGGGGCGGCCCCTGTTTCTCGAGGGCGAGGCGGGTGTGGGCAAGACCGAGATCGCCAAGGCGCTGGCCATGGCGCTCGGCCGCCGGCTGATCCGTCTACAGTGCTACGAGGGGCTGGACGCGGCATCGGCGGTTTACGAGTGGAACTACCCTGCGCAGATGATCGAGATCCGCCTCGCCGAGGCGGCGGGTGACCGGGACCGGGACACGATCGCGAAGTCGCTCTTCTCGGAGCGCTTCCTGGTGCGCAGGCCGCTCTTGGAGGCGGTGAGCCCCCAGGAGGGTGGCGCGCCGGTGCTGCTGATCGATGAGCTGGACCGCACGGACGAGCCCTTCGAGGCGTTCCTGCTCGAAGCGCTTTCGGACTTTCAGGTGACCATTCCCGAGCTTGGCACGGTGAAGGCGCCGGAGGCGCCTATCGTCATCCTCACTTCGAACCGGACGCGGGAGGTGCATGACGCGCTGAAGCGTCGGTGTCTCTATCACTGGGTGGATTATCCGGACGCGGCGCGGGAGCTCGAGATCCTGCGGGCGAAGGCGCCGGAGGCGGCGGCGCGGCTGTCGGAGGAGGTTGTGGCCTTCGTGCAGCGCCTGCGCACCGAGGATCTCTTCAAGCGGCCGGGCGTGGCCGAGACGATTGACTGGGCGAAGTGTCTGGTCGCGCTCGATGCCATCGCGCTGGAGCCGGATGTGGTTTCGAACACGCTGGGTGCGCTCCTGAAGTATCAGGACGACATCGCGCGCTTCCAGGGCTCGGAGGCGAAGCGCGTGCTCGACGCGGTGAAGGCCGCGGTGTGAGGGGCTCCACCCCAGCGGTATCGCGGCGGGGCCGCGATGCTTCCTGCGCTCGGCCGGCGCCCTCCGGCGCCGTCCGAGCCGACATCCGCGGCCTGACGCTTCATGGTCGGGCGGCAGGGTCCGATGGCTGAGATCCTGACCGGCGGTGGCGGCCGGCTTGCCGAGAACGTGATGCATTTCGCCCGTGCCCTGCGCGCGGCCGGCCTGCCGGTGGGGCCGGGGCGGGTGGCGGATGCCGTCACCGCGCTCGAAGCG
>JBCBHB010000794.1:0-1545 GCA_038526025.1 Pseudomonadota bacterium | reverse complement strand
CGCGAGCCCGAGCGCAAATTCGGCCGCTACCTCTTCGTCGACCTCTCCGCCATTGCCGAGGCCGAAGCGCCCTCGGAGGAGGCAGTGCGCGAGCAATACGAGGCGGAGAGCGACCGTTTCGTCAGCCCCGCCGAAGCGGTGCTCGAGCAGATCAACTTCCCCTCGCTCGAAGAAGCACAAGCCGCGGCCGCCGGCGTCGCCACGGCGGCGGACTTCGCGGCCCTCGCATCGGAACGCGGGCTCGGCATCGACGATATCGCCCTCGGCACCGTGGGCCCGGGCGACCTGCCCCCCGCCGTGTCCGACGTGGTGTTCGAGCGCGAGGAGGCCGGCGTGGTGGGCCCGATCGAGACCCCCCTCGGCGCCGCCCTCGTCAACATCATCGCCATCGCCCCCGAGCGCACCACGCCCTTCGAGGAGGTGCGCGAACAGCTCGCCGAGCGCATCGGTCTCGAGGCCGCCTATGCCCGCGCGCCCGAGCTCGCGGGCCTCATCGACGAGCAGCGCGCCGAGGGCCGCACCTTCCAGGAGATCGCGGCCACGCTTGAGGGCGTCGAGGCGGGCGAGATCGCGGGCTGGGCCGCCAACGGCTCGATGGCCGAGGGCGAGATGCCGCTCGTCTTCGCCGCCCAACCCGTCCGCACCGAGCTGCTCACAGCGCTCGACCTCGAGGAGCGCAACCTCGTGGAGCTGCCCGACGGGTCCTACTTCCTTGCCTATATCGACCGGATCGAGCCCGCCTTCCTGCCGGAGCTCGACGATATCCGGAACCGCGTGGCCGAGGCCTGGATCACCGAGCAGCGGCTCACCGATCTCGAAGCCCAGGGCGAGCGCATCGTCACCGCCCTCGGCCGCGGCACCGGCGCCACGCTCGGCTCCATGGGTGCCGGCATGGGGCGCGTCGCCGAGGAGATCGGCCCCCTGCCCCGCAGCGGCCGGATCGACGGGCTGGTGCCACAGGCCGTGAGCGAGGCCTTCGCGCTTGAGGAAGGCGGCGCCTTCGTCACCCGCGGCAGCGACGGGGAAAGCGTCTACGTCGTCTCCCTCGTCAGCATCGAGCGTCCCGCGCCCGAAACCCTCGCCGCGGCGAGCCAGGAGCTGGAGAACGCCTTCCGCACCTCGCTGGGCCGGGACATTGCGGAGTACTTCGCCCGCGCAGCGCAGGACGCCCACGGCGCGGTCATCGACGAGGCGGCCGTCTCCCAAACCTTCGACCAGATGGGCGCCGCCCAGCACGGCGGCTGAGGCGGCCGATAGACGCATGCAGCCTGTCATCCATCCAAGTGCCGATCGCTTCGCCGCAGCCCATGCGGCGGGGCAGAACCAGGTGGTCTGGACCGAGCTTGTGGCGGACCAGGACACCGCCGTCTCGCTCATGCTCAAGCTCACCGGCGCGGCCCCCCTCTCCTTCATGCTCGAGAGCGTGACTGGCGGGGAGATCCGCGGTCGCTATTCCGTCATCGGCCACGCGCCGGACCTGATCTGGCGCTGCCGGGGCGACGCTGCGGAGATCAACCGCTCTCCCGCCACGTCCGATACCTTCAC
>JBCBHB010000793.1:0-1549 GCA_038526025.1 Pseudomonadota bacterium | reverse complement strand
AAAGCCCGGGAATCCCGGGCTTTGCAGTCGAGCGGGGAAGGGCGCCATGCGCTGCCCCGCTACGCAGTAACGCCGGTGCCTCTTTTGAAGCGGCACCAGCTTCTCACGCGGACCGTCGATGAGGCGCGTCTGATCAAGCGGGAGGCTGTGGCCATCGATCTGCATGCGCCGGTGCTGCGCCGAGACCTCGCGCGGACCGGCGGTGTGCCGGACCGATGGTCCCTGCTGGGGCGGCTCATGGCCCGGTTCGGCGTCTGCGTCGGCGACGCACCGCTGGAGGTGGCGAAGGCCGGTTGATCCAAACGCTTTGCCGGGCCGCTCGACACGAGGTGGGCCGACGTGTGGCGCTCATCGATTGGTTTGATCCGCGAGACACGGCGAAGCCTGCCTCAGGTCAAATGCTCAGGAGTGAGCGATCCGCCACCCAAGGATCCCGCCGACAAAGCTGCGTCAAACGCTGTGGAACCCGTGGCGGCGCAGCAGGTCCACCATCATATGCTGGGCCTTGATGCGGTGCGTGCGGTGCACGTCTCGCGCCGCCGCCGCATCCCCCGTCCGCAACGCATCGAGGAGCGCGCGGTGATCCCGCAGACTCTCCTCCGGCAGCGGACGGATATAGAGCGTGAGCGCGCGAGCACGGCTCACCTGGTCGTTGAAGGCGGAAACGATGGCGCTGATCCGGCCATTGCCCGCGAGGCTGACAAGCTCCCGGTGGAACCGTTCATCCGCTGCGGCCCAGGCCTCCCGATCCTCCGCGGCAATGGCGGCCTCCATGTCCAGCGTGGCCGCCTCCAGCGGGGCGAGCGTCTCGTCCGACGGGCCCGAGAGGGCGACGAGCTCGGCGGCGAGGCTCTCAAGCTCGGTCAGCACCTGATAGATCTCCTCCATATCCTTCGCCGACAGGCTGGAGATCTGCACGCCCCGGCGCGGGCGCACCTTGAGCAACCCTTGCGTTTCCAGCACGAGCGTCGCCTCGCGCACCGGCGTGCGGGACATGCCAAGTTGAGCCGCAAGCTCGCTTTCCAGATGGTTGGAACCCGCGGGCAGGCGGTTCGTCAAGATGAGGTGGCGCAACTCGTGAACGGCGCGCTGGGTTTGCGACAGACCCTTGCTGCGCGTCCCGGACCCTTCGGTTTGTCCCATCCCTACACCCGTATCCGTTTCCCGGTTCTGTCCGAGGCATAGACCGCCGCCTCGAGCTCGAGCACCCGGCGGTAGTCCTCCGCCGTGTTTTCGAGCGGTGTGCCCTCAAGGAGAGCGGAAACCACATGGGATTGCAAGGCGTGGACGCAGTCGCCGGCGAAGCCCCCCCAGTCCTGCGCAGGGAGCAGGGTTTCGATACCGAGGCTGCGGAAGGGGCGCAGAATGACGGAGCCGTCCCCGCTGAGGGTGAGGGTCCCGCCGGTGCCCTCCACCAATGCCTCGCCCAGGGTGAGGCGGTGGTTCTCCGCAGCGTGGTCGAGCAGGCGGTTGCCATCAAAAAGCGCGCGCCGCCCGTCGGCGTAGGTGAACAGCATGTGGCCCGCATCCTCCCCGGCGATGGCCGGGT
>JBCBHB010000792.1:0-1564 GCA_038526025.1 Pseudomonadota bacterium | reverse complement strand
CGGCTGGCGAGCACGCGGATCCTGCGGCTGGCGGACGGGCAACTCACCGTCGGGGGGGCGGAGCTTTGAGCGCGCCGCCGCAACCCGAAGCGGGGCCGGAGCCCTATCGCGGACGCCTGCGCCTCCTGCCCCGGGGTGGTTGGGGGGCGGCGCTCTCCACGCTGGCGAGCCTCGCAATGGCCTTTCTCGCCCTCGTCACCCTCGCCACCGGCCTGGCCGCCGCGCGGCTGGGGGCGGACTGGCAGGCGGCCCTTTCGGGCAGCGCCACGGTGCGCATCGCCTCGTCGGTCGATGGCGGCGGCGATGGCGGGGGCGACAGCGGTGCGCAGGCCCGGGTTCTGGCCGTGCTCTCGGCAACGCCCGGCATCGCCAGCGCCCGGCCGCTCGACCGGGCGGAGCAGGCGGCGCTGCTTGCCCCCTGGCTCGGCGAGGGGGAGGCGCTGTCGAGCCTGCCCGTGCCCCAGCTCATCGACGTCACGCTGGAGGCGGGCGGCCCGGATACCGCGGCCCTTGCGGCAGCCCTGGAGGCCGCGGCGCCCGGCACGGTCTACGACGATCACGGCTCCTGGCGCGGCCCGCTGATCGAAGGCGCGAAGGCGGTGGAGCGCCTCGCCCTCGGCGCCTCGCTGCTGGTGGCACTGGCGGCGGCGGGCATGGTGGGGCTCGCGGCGCGGGCGTCGCTCGCCGGCAATGTGGAGATCGTGCGGGTCGTGCGCCTGATCGGGGGGGAGGAGCGCTTCATCGCCCGCGCCTTTGTCCGCCCGCTCGCCTGGCGCACGGGCGCGGGTGCGGCCCTGGGTGCCGGCCTCGCCGCGATGGCGCTCGCGCTTTTGCCGGAGGCCGGCGAGGTGGTGGGCCTCGACCTCGCGCCAGCGCCCGAACAGCTCGCCCTCCTCGCCATCGCCGTGGCCGCCGGCGCGGCCCTGATCGGCTGGGCGGCGGCCTATCTCGCCGTCCGCGCCGCCCTGGCCGAGCTTCCGTGAGCGACGGCGAGCGCCCGGTGCACGGCCCGCGGCCCCTCGGCCGCCTGCGCAGCGCAGGCTTCGCCGTCGCGGCCTATGCGCTGATGGGCATCATGGGGATTGTCGGCCTGCCCCTCCTCCTCAGCCGCCGCGCCACGCATGAGTGGATGCGGCTCTACGCCGGCACCATCCTCCGTCTCGCCCGGGCCGTTGCGGGGATCGAGGTGGAACTGCGTGGGCCGCTGCCGGAAGGCGCCGTCGTCATCGCTGCCAAGCACCAGTCGCTCCTCGACGTCTACATTCTCTACACCCACCTGCCCCGCGCCCGCTTCATCATGAAGCGCGAGCTGCTCTGGGTGCCGGTCTTCGGGCTCTACACCTGGCGGATCGGCATGGTGACGGTGGTGCGCGGCAAGAAGGGCGAGGCAGGCCGGATGATCGAGCATCTGAAGGCCACCACCCCGCCCGAGAGCGGCGGCCAGATCGTGGTCTATCCCCAGGGCACCCGCGTCGCCCCCCTTACGCCCGCCCCCTATCGCCGCGGGGCCGTGCTGATCGCGGAAGCGCTCGGCCGACCGGTGATCCCCGCCAGCACCAATACC
>JBCBHB010000791.1:0-1564 GCA_038526025.1 Pseudomonadota bacterium | reverse complement strand
GCGCCACCCAGCCGGCCGCACCGTTTCCAAGGAGCGCTCGCCATGAACAAGCCCGTCAGATCGCCCCGTCACGTCGCTTTTGTTTGATCCATGGCACTTGCGCGCAAATAGAGCGCCAGCCCCGCTGCGAGGCAGAGTGCCACGGCCGCGAGCATCAGATCGTAGCCGCCGATGGACCACAGAAGCGCACCGGCGAAGGGGGCGGCGGCGGCGGCGAGCAGATAGGGCAGGGCGAGAGCCCCGGAGATCGCCCCGAAGTCCCGTTCTCCCAGCAGCTCGCGTGTCCGCACGGGGCGCATGACGCTCATCACGCCGTAGCCGGAGCCCTGGAGGAGCACGAAGACCGCCATGAAGGCCACCGCCGCGCCAACGCTCAGGCTGGCGGCGAGCAGGCAAAGCGCGGCGACGAGCATGGCGATGAAGCCCGCGCAGGTAACCCAATGGGGCGTGACATAGGCTTCGGCGAGCCGCATGGCGACGCGCCCTGCCACCTGCATCGGCCCGATGCAGGACGCGGCGAAAACAGCACTCGCATCGCTCACGCCACGCTCAGACAGCAGCGGCAGGATATGGGCGATCACGGCGCCGTGGCAGAGGGCGACCATGGCGAGCCCCGCGCCCAGCAGTGCAAAGACACGGTCGCCCCAGCGCCCGGCTGCGAAGCGCCGCTGCCAGCCGGCGAGAAAGCCGAGCCTGCCTGCGCTGGGCGGGTTCGGAGCGGTTGCCGGCGGTTCAGACGCCGTCGCAGCATCCTTCTCGGCCTTGCAGACAGTCTCGATATGCCGGCTGCCGGCCCAGGTCAGCGGTGCGGCGACCAGGGCCACCGCAAGCGCCGCGGCCGTCGTCGCAGCCTCCCATCCCGCCGCATCGGCAATGAAGTGTCCGGCGGGAAAGGAAAGCGTGCCGGCAAAGCCTGCCACCAGCGTCACGGTGGTGATCGCCCGTCGCGCCCCGTCCCCCAGGCAACGGGTGATGAGCGCGAAGCACGGTTCATAGAGAGCGCCGGCCATGGCGAGCCCCGCCACGAGCCAGAGCCCCGCGAACCCGGACAGTCCTGCCCCCGAGAGCGGTGCGAGGGGCAGCAGGCCGATGGTAACGGCGCCAAGCAAGGTGGAGCCTGTCAGAAGCGCGGGGCCGTATCCCCGGTCGATCAGCCTGCCGGCCGCGGGCGAGGCGAGGGCGGAAACGGCGATGGCGGCGGCAAAGCAGGCCGAGAGCCCCGTGCGAGACCATCCTTCAGCCACTTCCCAGCGCGGCAAGAGGGCGGCGAAGAGGTAGAACACCCCCGCCCAGGTAATGGTTTGCCCGACGGCGAGGAAGAGGATGGCACGGCGCGTGGTCATGCCCCACCGCATAGGCGGAGCCGCGCGCGCTGGATAGGGCAAAGCCGAGCGGTTAAGATAGTGTGATGTGTGGTTGGAGGGAACTGCAGATGGCCGATACCCTAAACCAGCCGGGCGCCTTCCGCTTCGTGGCGGCAGACGCGGCTCGCGGTACCGGTGTGGTGCTCGGCAGCGCGGCGGCCGGAACGGCGGCAGAGGCGACGCGGGCGGCCAGCATCGGC
>JBCBHB010000790.1:0-1564 GCA_038526025.1 Pseudomonadota bacterium | reverse complement strand
CCAGCTTGTCGCCACCTTCGGCGTGATCCTCGTGATCCAGGACCTCGCGCTGATGGTCTTCGGGCCGGAGGACCGGCTCGGCCCCCGCGCCCCGGGGCTCGACGGTATCGTGCGCATCCTGGGCGAGCCGATCCCGCAATACGATCTCGCCCTCATCGCCATCACCCCCGTGGTCTGCCTCGCGCTCTGGTACCTGATCCGGCGCACGCGCCTCGGCGTGCTGGTACGTGCGGCGACGCAGGACCGGGAGATGGTCGGCGCCCTCGGCGTCAACCAGGCCTGGCTCTTCACCGGCGTCTTCTTCCTCGGCTCCGCGCTCGCGGGCCTCGGCGGCGCCTTGCAGCTGCCAAAGGGCGGCGCGGACCTGCTGATGGACTTCAACATCCTCGCCGCCGCCTTTGTGGTGGTGGTGGTCGGCGGGATGGGCAGCCTGCCCGGCGCCTTCGTGGCGGCCGTGCTCATCTCCGTCCTCAACGTCCTCGGCGTCACCTACCTGCCCGAGTCGACGCTCGTGCTCATGTTCGTCGTCATGGGCCTCGTGCTGATGGTGAAGCCCTACGGCCTTTTCGGGCGCGAGGAAGTGGCGGGCGAGCATGGCCAGGTGGGCGAGCCCGAGCGCCCCCTCCGCCCTGCGGGACCGGTCACGCAGGCTGTGATCGGCGTAATCCTCCTCGCCCTCGCGATCCTGCCGCTCATCGGTTCCAAGTTCGCGCTGGTGCTCGCGACGGATGTGCTGATCTTCTGCCTCTTCGCCGCCTCGCTCCACTTCATCCTCGGCCTCGGCGGGCTGGTGAGCTTCGGCCACGCTGCCTATTTCGGGGGCGGCGCCTATGCGGCCGCCCTCGCCGTCACCTATGCCGATGCGCCGATGGAACTCGCCTTCCTCCTCGCCCCCCTCGGCGCCGGGCTCCTCGCGCTCGCCGTCGGCTGGTTCTGCCTGCGGCTCACCGGCGTCTACTTCGCCATGCTCACCCTCGCCTTCGCCCAGCTCCTCTGGTCGCTGGCGTTCCAGTGGATCGAGGTGACCGGGGGAGATGACGGGCTGATCGGCATCTGGCCCTCCCAGTGGGCGAAGGACACGATGGTATTCTACTATCTCACGCTCGTTCTCGCCGGGGGCGGCATCCTCGTCCTCCGCCACGCGGCCCACAGCCCCTTCGGCTACACCCTGCGGGCCGCGCGCGACAGCCAGCGCCGCGCGGAGGCCACGGGCATCGACACCAAGCGCATCCAGTGGGCGGCCTTCGCCTTCGCGGGCGTCATGGCCGGCACGGCCGGCGGGCTCTTCGTCTTCTCCAAGGGCTCGATCTTTCCCAACGAGCTCGAGATCGCCCGCAGCTTCGACGCGCTGATCGTGGTCTTCCTCGGCGGCGTGAAGACGCTGGCGGGCCCCGTTGTCGGCGCCGCGTCCTTCACCCTGATCGAGGACTGGCTGACCCGGTTCGACTACTGGCGCCTCGTCCTCGGCCTCACGGTCATCGGCGTCGTGATCCTCGCCCCCGAAGGCATCGTCGGCTCCGCCCGCAAGGGGCTCGAGCGTCTCGGCCTCCTGCCCGACCCCGAT
>JBCBHB010000789.1:0-1566 GCA_038526025.1 Pseudomonadota bacterium | reverse complement strand
CGTCCCGAGCGACGCCCAGCAAGAACGTCGCGAGCCCGAGCGCCGCCAGCCCCGTCGCCACCCATCGTGCCCGCCGCAAAACGCGCATTCGCCGCCCTCCGCCTGATGCATGCAGCTTAGCACGAAATGCGCTCACGCGGCTGTGGGCGGCGGCAATGCGCCCCTTCCGCCCCGCGCGCTGGAGGCATAGTCTCCTGCCGGCAGCAGAAGGAGCGATCCATGATCGTCGAACTCGGGCATTTTGCCCTCATCCTCGCGCTTGTTGTCTCGCTCTTTCAGATGAGCGTGCCGCTCGTCGGCGCGGAGCGTGGCTGGCAGGACTGGATGCGTGCCGCTTCACCGGCAGCACTCGTGCAGTTCGCGCTCGTGAGCCTCTCCTTCGCGGCGCTTACCCACGCCTTCGTGACGTCGGACTTCTCCGTGAAACTCGTGGCCGAGCATTCGCATTCCGCCAAGCCGCTCCTTTACAAGATCACGGGCGTCTGGGGGAACCACGAGGGGTCGCTGCTCCTGTGGGTGCTCATCCTGGTGCTCTTCGGCGCCATGGTTGCTGCCTTCGGTCGCCGCCTCCCGCTGCCGTTGAAGGCGCGGGCATTGGCGGTGCAGGGCATGATCGGCACCGCCTTCCTGCTGTTTACGCTGTTCACGTCGAACCCGTTCGAGCGGCTCTTTCCGATCCCGCCGGATGGGGGCGATCTCAACCCGCTCCTGCAGGACCCCGGGCTCGCCTTCCATCCGCCCTTTCTCTACATCGGCTATGTCGGCCTCTCGATGGCCTTTTCCTTTGCCGTGGCCGCGCTGATCGAGGGGCGAGTGGACCCTGCCTGGGCGCGCTGGGTGCGGCCATGGACACTGGCTGCGTGGATCGCGCTCACCCTCGGCATCGCGCTGGGTTCCTACTGGGCCTATTACGAGCTTGGCTGGGGGGGCTGGTGGTTCTGGGATCCGGTGGAGAACGCTTCCTTCATGCCGTGGCTCGTGGCCGCCGCCCTGATGCATTCCGCCGTGGTGGTGGAGAAGCGGGCGTCTCTCAAGGTGTGGACGATCCTCCTCGCCATCTTCGCCTTTTCCTTGAGCCTCGTTGGCACGTTCATCGTCCGCTCCGGCGTGATCACCAGCGTCCATGCCTTCGCGACCGACCCGACGCGGGGTGTCTTCATCCTCGGCATTCTGGCCGTTGCGATCCTCGGCTCGCTCGCGCTCTTCGCCTGGCGGGCGCCCGGCATGCGGTCGGAAGGCGTCTTCCGGCCCGTCAGCCGGGAAGGCGCGCTGGTGGCCAACAACCTGCTGCTCGCAGTGGCGACGGGTGTGGTCTTCGTCGGCACGCTGGCGCCGCTCTTCCGCGAGTACATCGATGGCGCAAAGATCTCCGTCGGCCCGCCCTTCTTCGACATGGCGTTCACGCCGTTCATGGTGATGCTGTTCCTCGTGCTGCCCCTCGGTGCCCTCATGAGTTGGAAGCGCGCGGATATGGGGCGCGTGCTCTCGCGTCTCTGGTGGGCAGCGGGCGCTGCACTGGCGGTCGGGGGCATTGCCTGGGGGCTGCAGTCGGGCGCCGCGCTGCTG
>JBCBHB010000788.1:0-1567 GCA_038526025.1 Pseudomonadota bacterium | reverse complement strand
CTCGCTCAACGCCGTCGCCAATCTCGGCTATGAGCGAGATGTCCGGCACGGTCTTGCCGAAGACCGTGTGAAAGACGGCGAGATCGTCCATCGGGCTCTCGGGCAGGCCACAGCCCTGGGCGAAACTGTCGGCCGAGGCGAGGGCGAAGCGGCTGGGGTAGAGAGCGGTGTAGAGCGCCCGGTCCCCCTCGGTCAGCGTGCGGGGCGTCGCATGATCGAGCAGCATGCCCGGCCGGTAGTCCTCGAAGAAATAGCCGCCGCTGTACTTCGCGCTGCCCGCCGCCGCTCCGTCCATCTCACGCACCTCCGGCGAAGGGATAGACGCCGGCCCAGTTGTGCACCCCTGTGATCACCAGGAACGCCACGACGCTGATGCCGGCATGGATGAGGTTGGCCTTCAGGCCTTGCGGTTCGGGCTTCGGCCCTTTGCCATCGCGCTTGTTGATCATGATGAGCGCTACCACCGCCCAGGCCAGCAGCCCGCCGAAAAGGATGACGGAGGCAAGATCCCCGTTCACGAGGAGATGCGCCACCGCCCAGATCTTTACGCCGGTGAGCTGCGGATGGCGGATCCAGGACGCCACATGCCCCTTAAGCCCGCCTGCGAAATACACCACCACGGCGATGAGCATCAGCAGGTTGTTGAGATGGACCGTCCAGGCCGGCGGGAACCAGATGTTGATGAAGTCCGCGCCCTTGTAGCCCCAGATCATGAGGCCGATGGCGGCGAAGGTCAGCACCAGCATGGAGATCTTGGCAGCGCCCTCACCCGCCTTCTCGACGATCTTCGTGCGGAAGGGCAGCGCCATCGGCTTGGCAAGGTGGCTCACGAACCACAGCGCGAGGCCGAGGATCAGGACAAGGTACATCATCGGGCTTTCCCCTTGGCGTCTGGCTCAGGCGGCGGCGACAGCGCGGCGCTCGATCGCCTCCGCCTCGGCGATCAGACGCTGGGCCGTGCGGACATGCAGGTTCTCGACGATCCGACCGTCGACCACCGCGACGCCCTGGCCCCTCGCGCGTGCGTCCTCATACGCTTCGATCTGGCGCCTTGCCAGCGCAACCGCCTCCGGGGCAGGGGCGAAAACCTCGTTGGCGACGGCGAGCTGTGCTGGGTGGATGAGCGTCTTGCCGTCCATCCCCAGGGCGCGGCCCTGTTCGCACTCGGCGCGGAGGCCTGCTTCGTCCTTGAAGGCGTTGTAGACACCGTCGAGCACCGCGAGCCCGCTCGCGCGCGCGGCCAGCACCGCCATGGTGAGCGCCGGCAGGACCGGGGCGCGGCCCGGGACGTGTTCGGCGCGCATGTCCGCCACGAGATCGTTGGTGCCGAGGACAAAGCAGGCAAGGCGCGGGTGGCGGGCGATGCGTTCGGCGGCGAGGATGCCCCGCGGCGTCTCGATCATTGCCCAGAGCGTGAGGCTCTGCGGCCCGCCCGCATTGTCGAGCGCGGCGGCCGCGGCCTCGACCATCGCGGAGCTCTCGACCTTCGGCAGCAGCACCGCATCGGCGCCGGAGCGCGCTGCCATCGCCAGATCGTCGCCACCCCAAGGCGTGCCAATGGCACGCC
>JBCBHB010000787.1:0-1588 GCA_038526025.1 Pseudomonadota bacterium | reverse complement strand
TCCGGCGCCGAGGCAGGCTGGCCCGACCTGGCGCTCTGGTTCACGCCCGAAGCGGTTGTGCTGATGGTACGGGAGGCAGGGGGTGCATGGGCGGAACGCGCCGAAGCGCCGCTCGACGAGAACGGCCAGGCCTCCGGTGTGATCAAGCTCCTCGAGGCCGCGCGCCTTGCGGACCCGAACACCGAGCCGCGCCCGACCGTGCAGCTCTGGCTGCCCGAAGAACACGTCGTCCGCCTTTGGCTCGACCTTGAGGAGGGGCTCGACGCCACAGCCCGCCTGGAGGCGGCGATAGCGGCGGTCGTGGCGCAGACCGAACAACCGGCCGACGACCTGGCGCTTTCGATGAGCGGCTCGGCGACGGAGCGTGGGGCAAGGCTGGTGATCGCCGCCTTCGCGCAGACGGTTCGGGAGGCGCAGGCCTATGCGGAGGGCTGGGGGTTCCGCACGGCCGTCGTTACCGCCGCGCCGGGTCTGGACGGCGGCGACGCCCCCGCCGGTCCGCCGCGATCGCTTACCGATGTCGCGACTCTGAGGGCCCGGGCTGCGGCCATGCCCCGAGCGGACCGTCGGCCCGTCACGGCAGCGGGGTCGTCGATCCCGCGCCAGGCAGCGCCGCGAACGCCGGGGATCGGCCCGCTCGTCGCCGCCGGCGCTATCCTCGTCGCGACAGCGTTCTTCCTCGGCACCGAGATTGGGCCGCTGCTGGAGGATGATCCGCCCCCGCTGGACGTGGCGGTTGTGGAACAGCCGCAGGAAGCGCCCGGCGCGGCACCGACAGCCGAGGCGGGGGCGGGGGCGGGGGCGGACCGTACCGATGGCCTGCCGCCAGCGCTTGCCGAGCCTGCACGGCCAGAGGCACCAGAGCGCCTTGGACGCTCGACCGCGGAGGATGCAGCGCCCGGAGCGGCTGCCGACCTCGCGGCGCTTGCCCCCACCCCGCAAGCGCCGAGAACGCTGCGCGCCCCTGCGCGAAGGCTTCTTGCGGCGCCCTCTCAAACCGCCGAGACCGTGCTACCCCGGCCGGAGACGGCGCCGAGCCTCGCCTCCGACGCACCGGCACGGGTTGCGAAACCTGCAGCGCCCGTTGCCCCCTCGGCGGTTGAGGGCGATCACGGCACCAACGCGCCCGCAGCGGTCGCGTTGGCTCCTACCGTCCCCGCGCCCACCGTCCCTGCGCCCGCCAGTCCGTCACCCAGTGCCGCCGCTGCGCCGAGCGCCGTTGTCGCGCCGGCGGAGGGGCTGAGCACAGCGCCAAGCGCCCCCAGCGGTGAGGATGGCGAACGTGGCACAGCCGTGGCGCGCGAGGCCTCGATCGCACCGCGCGCGCCCGACACCGACCGGCCGTTGCCAACGCTGCCGCCCGCGGCTGGGCCGGATGCACTCGCCGCCCTGCCGAGTGTCAGCCAGCCCGTCCTCGAACGCAGCCTGCCGCTGGATACCGCCGCGCGGTCGGGCCCGGAGCTCGGCACGGTTGGCATCGGCAGTGCGCTGCCCTTGCCGACGGTTCCTGCACTGCCGCCGCTTGAGACGGGACGCGGCCGCAGCCTCGACCTCACGCCGACGGCGGCGGCGCCGGAAGAGATGGATA
>JBCBHB010000786.1:0-1591 GCA_038526025.1 Pseudomonadota bacterium | reverse complement strand
CGTCACATTGCCGAAGAAGAGCCAGTCGAGGGACATCCCCCAGCGAAGGCCAAACTCGACAATTGCTTGGCCTTCCTCGATCTCCGCGTCCGTGATGGCGAGGATTGCCGCGGCTTCGTCCGCTTGCATCGGATCGGGGAAGCCGGCCGTCGCCCGGCTGAACGTCTCGGCGACCTGGCCCAGGCGCTCGCGGATCGCGTCGTAGTCGATGCAGTCACCGGTGTTGGCAGCAACCGTCATCGGGACGGCCGCAAGGGTAAGTGCCGCGGGCGCGGTACAGACTTCTCTACGGTTCATTCTCAGTTCCTCTCTTTCCAATCGCTTGGCGGAGGAACCGACGATCCTGGACGGGTGGTGGCACTGTGGTGACACAGTGCTCGCAACAAAAACCAAGGCAGGAGCGAAACCATTGGTTTTGCTGGTGAGCGGGGTGGGGATCGAACCCACGACCAGCTGATTAAAAGTCAGCTGCTCTACCGCTGAGCTACCCGCCCGTCACCTTTGTCGGCAGCGCGGACGCTAGGGGGACGGGCGCCGGGCGTCAAGCGCCCATGAAGCCTTTCCGCGAAACCCAATGGCGCCATGAGGAAGGCTGCCTCTGGCGCGTGGCCGCATCGTCTTCTATATCCGCCGCCATGCAGGATGGTCAGCAGCATAGCCAGCCGACGGCCATGGGTCGCGCGGCGCAGGGTCTCGGCTTTCGCAAGATGCACGGTGCGGGCAACGACTTCGTGATCGTTGACGCGCGTGCGGGCGGCGGGGCGCCGGCTGCGCTTACCCCGGCGGTCGTGCGCGCGCTGGGCGACCGGCATCGCGGCGTGGGATTCGACCAGCTGGCAGAGCTCAGCGACGCGCCAGGGGCGGATGTGGGCGTCGTGTTCTGGAACGCGGACGGCTCGACCTCGGCCGCCTGCGGGAACGCCACGCGATGCATCGCGTCGCTGCTGCTGGCGGAGGGCCGCGGCCCGTCGCTTGCCATCGAGGTCGCCGGGCGGGGACGCCTCACGGCGCGTGCGCGGCAGGACGGGCTGATCGAGGTCGATATGGGCAGCCCAGGGCTTGAATGGCGCGACGTGCCGCTGGCGGAGGAGCTGGACACGCTGGCGCTGCCCCTCCCGCGCGGCCCGGTCGCGCTCAGCATGGGCAACCCGCATTGCGTCCATTTCGTCGATGAGCTCGACGCGGTGGACTGGCGGGCGGAAGGGCAGGCGGTGGAGCACCATCCGCTGTTTCCGGAGCGCACGAACGTGCAGTTCGTGGAGGTGCTCGGCCCCGCGCGCGTTCGAGCGCGGGTGTGGGAGAGGGGCGTGGGGCCCACGCTCGCCTCCGGTTCGAGCGCTTGCGCCATCGCCGTCGCCGGGCATCGGCGGGGCCTGACGGGGCGCGAGGTGGCCGTCGAGCTCGAAGGCGGTGTGCTCGAGATCACCTGGCGGGAAAGCGACGGGCATGTGCTGATGGCGGGCCCCGTGGCGTCGGTCTTCGAGGGCTGGCTCAGCCCCGCGTTTCTGGCGGCGGCGGAGGGCGGGTCGTGAACGCGTCCGCCAAGCCCCCGGTCTTTGCCACCTTCGGCTGCCGCTTGAACGCCTATGAG
>JBCBHB010000785.1:0-1592 GCA_038526025.1 Pseudomonadota bacterium | reverse complement strand
CAGCCCCTCATGATCACCGTCGACCCGGAATACGACACGCCCGAGGCGCTGGCCGAGGCGATGCCCGCCTGGCACCCGCGTTTCCTTGGGCTCACCGGCTCTGAGGCGGCGCTGGCGGAGGCCCGAGACGCGTTTCAGGTGGAGGTGACTGTGGTGGCGACCGACCCGCTCGGCCGGCCCATCTACGCCCATGGCGGCTTCATCTACCTGATCGATGCCGAGGGTATGGTCAGGAGCGTGCTGCCGCCGATCCTCGGCCCCGAGCGCATTGCGGAGCTGATCGACAAGCACCTGATCCCGGACGGCGCCTGAGCGCCGCCCGGGAAAGCTCGGATTACTCGAGGACTGTCGGCCAGTTGCCATCGGCCGAGGCGATGTGGCCCGGCACGTCCTTTTCCCACTTCGCCTGAACGCTCTTGTTGTAGTTCAGGTAGAGCTTGTCATCGACGATGGCCCAGGCTTCCGGATCGGTGGCTGCCGTGTAGCCCTGGGCCACGGCCCAGGCGCAGTAGCCGCCGTATTGCGGGGCATATTTCTCCGGGTTCTCCACGAAGAGGTCGCGGTTCTCGGCGCTCGAGAAGCGCCAGGTCGCGCCGTTCCACTCATGCGTGAAGTCGGACGAGCCTTCCACTGGCTTGCCCTCGGTGAAGTAGGCAACCGGGTCCGTGCCGTCGATCGCGGTGCCAAGGAAGGACTGGTAGACCGGGTCCTCCGACGCGGTGGCGGCGATCGGCGCGAGGGCAGCGAGCCCGAGGGCAGCGGCAAAGGCTGTGGTGGCGAGAATGCGCATGTCGTCTCCCTGAGTGCCTGTTGTGAGGCGTTGCGATGCAGCACGAAATGGGAGCCGCGCGCGCTCGTGCCAGCCTCAAACAGGCCCGTTAACGCGTCCGTGAGCGGCTGTGACGCGCTGCTTGCCGCTCACGGCTCCCAGGCGAGGAAGTTCCCGATCAGGGTCAGCCCCGTTTCCTGGCTCTTCTCCGGGTGGAACTGGGTGCCGACCATGTTCGTCCGGCCCACCACCGCCGCCACCATGTGCCCATAACCCACATGGGCGAGCCGGTGCTCGGGGAGGCGGGGGCGGAGATGGTAGGAGTGCACGAAATAGGCATGCGCGCCCGGGCCGATGCCGGCCAGAACCGGGTGTTCGGGCGCGGAGATCGTGAGCTCGTTCCAGCCGATCTGCGGCACCTTCAGCCCCGGATCGTTCGGCTCGAGGCGAACCACGTCGCCATGGATCCAGTCGAAACCCGGCGTCTCTCCGTGCTCGAGCCCGCGTGTGGCCATAAGCTGCATGCCAACGCAGATGCCGAGGAAGGGGTGGCCCGCCGCCACCCGCTGGGCGACCGCGTCGAACAGTCCGTCCACGGCGAGGAGCCCGGCCCGGCAATCCGCAAAGGCGCCCACGCCGGGCAGCACCACGCGTTCAGCCTGCGCGACCACCTCGGGGTCCCCGGAGACTGCAATGGCACCGCCCAGCGGCGCGCCTGCGCTGCCGCGCTCGGCCGCCATCCGCTCGAAGGCCTTCTCGGCCGAGCGCAGGTTGCCCGAGCCGTAATCGACGATCACCGTGCTCATGGCGTCACCGCCCGGCC
>JBCBHB010000784.1:0-1593 GCA_038526025.1 Pseudomonadota bacterium | reverse complement strand
AGCGGCGACGAGGGCGTCGGCCAGGGCCGGCAGGTCGTCAGCGTCTGGCAGGACCGTCCCGGGCGCAAGCCGCAGCGCCGCCCCCTCTTCCGTGCGCGCCACCAGCGGACCTTCGGCACGGGCAAGGGCGGCGAGAAGGCGTGGGTCGGTTGCCGCGCCTTCCTCAACCGCGATCAGCGCGCCATCGCTCACGGCGAGCGCCTCGCTCAGACGCTTGCTGAGCGCCCCCTCAGCCGGTGCCGAGGCTACCAGTGGCACTGAGCCGAGGCCGGCCTTGGCGAGGGATCGGGCAAGCCTCTCGGCAGGCGGGAGCCCGAAGAGAGGCGGCGCATCACTGTCGCGATCCGCCCAGATCACCGCAGGCGTGTGGGCATCCTCTGACACAATCATCTCATCCCTCGGCCCGCAGCACGGCCCAGAGGCCGAGAAGGATCGCGACAAGTTCCGGCGCCCAAGCGGCAACCGAGGGCTCTATAAGGCCCTTCTCACCGAGTGCCACCGCCAAGCCTTTTCCCATGACGAAGGCGAGCCCCAAACCGGCCGCAACGACTGTCGCCATGACGAGTGCACCAGTGCTCCGCCCCGAGCCTAGGATGACTGGACTGGCAAGGAGGATCAGCACCATCGGCGTCGCAGCTATCGAGAGCGTGTGCGCCGCGCGCATTTCGTAAACGCTGCGCGGCTCCGTCGCGAGGCGCTCTCCTGCGATCGCAGCCTCTGCGTCCGCACGGCTCAGCACATGTTCGCTGCCTAGAAGAGCGCGTACATCCTCCGGCACGAGGGCTGAACGCCATGCCACCGTTGCCTGACCCGTGGCGAGTGCTTCGGATCGTGCCGCTCCCACGACCGTCTCCAGCGCGTCGGAGAGCCGCCATACATCCTCATGATACTCCGCGAGCCGCGCGTCTATGCGTCGTTCGAGAGCGCCGTCGGCCCCGAGGCCGAACACGGTCACCGCACCGAGCGCCGTGCCATCCGCGTTCAACGGCTCCGCACGGATCACCCAGCCCGGTGCACGGAGCCACACAAGGCGGGCCTCTCCCTCCTCTGCGTCGAGCCCGCCGAACTCCGCGGCGCGCCGCTCCTCCGCCAGCGGCACGAGCCGGTCATCGAGCAGATGCAGCCCGGCCCCGAGCGCCAGGCCGAGCGGCAACAGCGCCGCACTGATCTGCAGCGTGCCGAGACCCGCCGCACGCAGGATCACCGCCTCCCCACGGCGCGCGAGAATCGCGAAGCCAAGCACCGCCCCGGCGAGGAGCGCGATGGGAGCGACAGTGACCATAAGCTCGGGCAGCGCGAGGAGCGCATAGCGAAGCACCGCCTCCGCACCGCCGAACGCCACGAGCGACGCCGCCTTCTCGCGAAGTTCGATCGCGAGCGCGAGCATGGCGAGCCCGGCGAGCGGCAGCAGGATCGCCCGCGCCATCGACGTGTTGAGGTAGAGCACGAGCGTCCGCATCCGCATGGCTCAAGGCTCTCCATGGGTCGCACGGCCCGCTGGTCGCGCCGGGGGCCCCCCGCGGCCGACCCCCCCCCGGAGGCGGCGCCGCCAGCCGGAGGGGGAGAGCGGCGGGTGGGGGCAGAGGGTTTGTT
>JBCBHB010000783.1:0-1597 GCA_038526025.1 Pseudomonadota bacterium | reverse complement strand
AACTATCTGGGCGAGACCGTGACCCAGGCAGTCATCACCGTGCCGGCCTACTTCATCTTCTGGAGGATGTAAGCGCTGATCTGGCTCGGCGAGTACTTCTCACCGCGTGCCTCGACCCAGGCGTCGCCGTTCTTGCCCTCGACGATCTTGAAGGGAACCATGCCCTTGTCCTTGTCGACCGTCGGGTCCGAATGGCGGCGGCCGATAAGGCGCTTCACGGCAAAGAGCGTGTTCTCGGGGTTGGTGACGGCCTGGCGCTTGGCCGGCTGGCCGGTGAGGCGCTCGCCATCCTCGGTGAAGGCCACCATCGAGGGCGTGGTGCGCGCACCTTCCGAGTTCTCGATGACCCGTGCGGTCGAGCCGTCCATGATGGCGACGCAGGAGTTGGTGGTTCCGAGATCGATGCCGATAACCTTGGACATGCGTAATGTGCTCCTCGATGGCGATTGGGCTGCGGGTCCGATCCCGGCCCCCATCAGCCCGTCCCTGATGATGGTGCTGTCTGCAACGCTCGTCGCGTTCACCGCGGCATATAAGCGGGCGTTCCGGGCCCCGCAAGGCAAGGAGCCTGGTTGTCGCCGCTACACGAACGGTTAACGAACGCGGCCTAGGGTCGCTTCATGGACATGCCCGACGACATCGCCGCTGCCGCGCTGGCCGAGCTCGACGCCGAGATCGAGGCGACGGTTGAGACCACCGCGCGCCTGAGAACCGCAAAGGTTCGGCTCGACGAGAGCATGGCCCGGGCCCGTCGCGCGCTCGTTGCTGGCGCGGATGGGGAGGATGCCCGCTGGCAATCGGCGCCGGCCGAGTTCGCCGAGGCGCCGGCACCCTTTCGCGGCCCTGGCAAGCCCTTCGGCGAAGGTTGACGCACCGTGGAACCGTTCCTCCACTGGCTCGTCGAGAAGGTTGGGGGTGCGGTTGCCACGAAGGCCGGCGGCACGCTCTACGAGATCGCCACGCGCTGGGCGAGGATGCTGGGCGCGCAGGCCGAGCAGCGGGAGGCCGCGCGCGAAGGCACCGCGGCGCTCGCTGAAGCGAGGGCGGTGATCGATGCCCTGGTCGATGAGAACGCGGTGCTAAAGGCGGAGCGTGCGGCGGCAATGCGTGAACTCCGCGCGTTCAGGAGCTATGTGCATGATCTCGAAAGGCGCTGCGGGATCGTGAGCGATGGTGAGGGCGACGTCAGACAGTCAGGCTCCTGAAACCGCGCTGCCCACGGGTCTCGCGCATTACCCTGCATTCCTGGATGGCGCGGCGCAGGTGGCGTTGCTCGAGGAACTCAGGGCGGTGGTGCGCGAGGCACCGCTTGTCCGCCCCGTCACCGCCTGGGGTAAGCCGATGAGCGTTCGGATGACCTCCATGGGCCGCGTGGGCTGGGTGATCGACCGCGGCCGCTACCGATACGTCACCACGCATCCCGAGACCGAACGCCCCTGGCCCGCCATTCCGGACGCGGTTGTCGCCGTTTGGGAGACGCTCTCGGGCTGGGATACGCCGCCGGACTGTTGCCTGATGAACTGGTACGGCGAGGGTGCGAAGATGGGCCTGCACCGGGATGCGGACGAAGGCGAGGATGCCTTCGCCGCGCCGGTCC
>JBCBHB010000782.1:0-1597 GCA_038526025.1 Pseudomonadota bacterium | reverse complement strand
CGCCAGGACGTGCTCGCCGTTCTCGAGACCTTCGCGCCGCTGCCCAAGCCGCCCGCGCCAAAGACCGAGGAGCCCACCGTCCGCCCGAAGCGCGAAGCCCCGCGGCCGCGCAGCGCCCCGCCGCCTGAGCCCGACCGGCCCGCAACGCAAGGCGCTCGGGCGGGCGACGGTGAGGGTGCGCGCGGCCCCGATCCACACGCCGCAGCCCCCGCGTCCGAAAGGCCGTCCTCACGCCCGGCGCCGGTGCCCTCGGCGGCGCGGGACATCCTGCGCGTCGCCACCCCCGGCTTCGCGAATGGCGGCCGGGCGATGGCGGACCCGCTGCCGAGCGGCAGCCTGCTGGGCTTCTCCGTCACCGCGCTCGTCCTGCTGCCCGTCGTCTTCCTGCTCGCCGCGCATGCGGGCTACGCGCTGCCAACCTATCAGCACCTGATCCTGCTCGTGCCCATCGCGCTCACCATCGGGGCGCTCATGACGCTGACGGTGCTCTTCCACACCCGCACGCGCCTGGGCCGGCGCATCGGCGAGACAACGCTCGGCCTGAGCATGGGGGCCGTGCTGGTGATCGTGATGCACAGCCTCTTCTATCTTGCCCAAACACCCGGAATCCTCGAGATCAGATCTGAGATCGAGCTGCCTGAGCTCACAGCCTTCATCCGCACGCATTTCGGACATCTCTAACCGAAAACGGCCGGAAGTTCGTTCATTTCGGAATATCCGCTTCTCGTTCACGACTATTACGTGTGGGCCGAAGCGGGATTTGGTATTCGAACGACGACGCCATTGGAGAGGTCGCATTATGCTCCCAGATCTTGTCGCCGGCGCCTTCGGCTTCGTTGGGGCGATCGCGCTCAGCGCGGTTATCGCAGGGATCTTTCTGAACCGCGGCCGCGTGACGGCATCCTTCCCGACGAGGCTGATCTTCGGTGCCATCCTGGGCCTCGGCGTCACGCTGACGGAGTTCCTGCCGGTCGGATCGAGCCAGTTCGGGCAGCTTGACGCCGTGCCCGCGGGGGTCCTCGCCTCCGCGGCCTTCGGTGGCATCGTGGCCGCTGCCGCAACGGCTCTCGTGGCCGAAGGCGGGCTGCTCCTGAAGGGTGATCTCGACCCGTGGTCGCGTCTCGCGCCGGTCGTGGCACTGGTCGTCGGGGTCGGGCTGGCGCGCTTCCACCGGATGCGCCCCCCATCGCCCGCCTCCTTCGCCGCCCCCGCCATCGATGCGCTCAGGCTGCGGCTCGTGCGCTTGCCGGAGGGGCGCTGGCGAGCGGTCGGCATGCTCTTCGCCGCCACGGGCCTCTTCGGGCTCCTGCATCTCCTTGTGCCGGCGGGCGACATCGCCGGGGGGACGGCCTTCTACCTGTTGCTGAACCTGCTTTCCCTTTCGGTGATCCTCGTCGTACTCGGCCATTTCTCGGCGCTGACGGTCGATGACCTCGGGCAGCTGCTCGCCTCGTCCCCGTCGCAGCCACCGACCGCGAGCGGCCCGGCGGCGGGTAGCGGAGGACGACTCAACGAACGGGCGGCGTTCGATGCGACAGCCCTCCCGGCAAAGGGCGCGGCGGAGACAAGCGTTCCGGAGAGACTGGCGCTGCGCAGG
>JBCBHB010000781.1:0-1597 GCA_038526025.1 Pseudomonadota bacterium | reverse complement strand
CTTCACACCCTCTACTACTTTAGTCCCTCCATGGCTTGGGCCGCGACGGCGGCGGCATCGGCGTAGCGCCGCAGCGTGTCGACCAGGACGGCAAGGTCACCGGCGCCGAGATCTCCCGCCCGCTGTTTGGCAAGCTGAAGCTCGCGCAAACAGGAAACGCAGAGGCGTCGGTCTTCGTCTTGCACGCCCCTCAGCTCCCGAAACCAGTGGCACATGGCGCCGACCACGGCGCGGGGAGGCGCCTCTCCGACGTCGAGCAGCAACCGGTCATGCTGAAGGCTATCCAGCTTATCGAGAAGACGGTGGAGCACGACGCGGTGGTCGACGACCGCGGACCAACTTTCGATTGCGGCCAGGTGCTCCCGGTCGAAGTCGGTGGCAGTTGCGCGCGGCAGCGCGCGGAGCACTGCACGAACCGCGAGCGAGCCGACCGGCAGCAGGCCGAAGAGGCGACAGATGAGCCCGGCGGACTCGGCGTCATCGAACTGTGGATGGGTCGCTGCGGAGAGTACGGCGCCGCTCACGTCGCCGCCCGACGCTTGGAGGTTGTTCGCCATGGCAACCATGAGTTCTTGGAGCGCTTGCTGCTGGCGCTGGTACGTCGCGAGAGAATGCACGGCCGCAGCAGAGACCCAGCGGAACGGCGCCTGCACGCGCACCGACGAGAGCTCGGCGAGGTCGCGCACGCCGGCGGCGCGGCACGCGAGTCCCGGGAAAGCCAGGCGTAAGGCGTCGATGCGGGCCAGCAGGTCCGCCAGAAGGGCTTGATCAGCGCCGCTCAGGGACGGGACGAACTCGGGCGGGCGCTGCACGGCGGCGTCGTCGGACGACCGCGTCGGCCTGGGCGGGTTCAGGATCGAGGCGGCAGTCTCCACCGCCGTGGTGCGACCCAGGGGAACATTGGGAAGCACCGCGTGGAGCCGGGGGTGATCCGCGCGCGCGACGCGAACGAAACGCCGACCGGTAGGCGAGGCGGAATCCGGCAGGAGTGTCGTCGTCGAGTCGTAGTAGCTCACTTGGTCGGCCCGGGCTTGGAGCGCGGCGGCAAAGTCGGGGTGGGCCCCGGCCTTTGCCGTGGTGAGAAGGGAGCAGTACTGCGCTCCGATCTCGACCGGCAACTCGGAGGCGAGGTTGCCGTGCTCCAAGAGAAAGCGGTCCCCGAAACCGGTCACGTCGGGCTCCTCCGAAACGAAGGTCGAAAAATTCCGCACGTCGAAGAGGAGCTCCGGCGCGCACCGCTCGTCGGCCAGGGCGCGGCGAAGGCGCAGCATGAATTGCTGGCTGGAGACTCGCGGCGAGAGGCCTTCGGCAACCAGGCCTTCGAAGGCGAGGCGCGGAGCTCCGAGCGGCGCGGCCGAGGACAGCGGTTGCGACACGTGTGCCATGGCGACAGGGGACAGCGGGCGACTGTGGCGGCGGGGAGGGGCAGGCGGGGGGGGGCAGGGCGCACGGCAAGGTGAGCCGTGGGCGCCCGGGGTTCCAAAAAAGAAAAAAACAGCAAGCCCCCGCCTGCGCGTGGTTCGTTCCCTAGCATTGTTTCCATGTCCCGAACACCGGGTCAACCATCCTTCCCAGGGGCAAGGCGCAGCGGCAGAGG
>JBCBHB010000780.1:0-1600 GCA_038526025.1 Pseudomonadota bacterium | reverse complement strand
GCGGCTTCTCCAGCGCGGTCTTCCACATGCTGGCGCATGAAGGCGCGCTCGACCAGGGCGCCCGCATTCGCCCGATGGTGCTGCCGGACATCTTCATCGACCAGGACAGCCCGGCCAAGATGTACGACGTGGCGGCTATGAACGCGCCCCACATCGTCGCCCAGGCCCTCGCCGCCCTCGGCCACGACGAAGAAGCCGCCGCCGTCCGCGCCTGAAGCCCGCGCCTGAGCACTGGGCCGATGGCCAATTGGCGCACGCTGTCCGAGCTGGAATGGCGCGCGCACCCGCTCAACCGGGTGGGCGGCCTCATCGCGGTCGGCGTGGGCCTCTTGATCGTGTTCGAGGTCGTCGTGGCGGCGCTCTCGGCGCTGGTGATGCAGGACTTTCTCATCCACGGCGGCGCGCCCGACCCCGATTTTGCGAAGGCGACCGTCTGGGCGTTTCCCCTCTACGCGGCCCTCGGCTCCTGCGGAACCTTCGCGCTTCTCTGGGCGATCTGGACCCGGTGGCGCTACCTGCCGGAACTGAATGCGGGGATCGTCGCCATCATGGCGCTCGCGGATCGGGCCCAAGTGTTGATCGACGGGCTGCCGTTCTTCGGGAACAGCGCAATCGAAGCCGCCATGCTGCTCGGCTTTTATGCACTCACCATCGCCTACGCCGCCTACCTCTTCATCGGCCGCCGGCCCAACGTGATGTTCCGCCGTCGCGAACGGGTGGCCTGACGCGCACGCAGCGCCGTTGATCGCCGGCCTGCCTGGGCTTAAGAGAAGCGCGCGCGGGATTGCCGGTATAGCTCAGCTGGTAGAGCACCTGATTTGTAATCAGGGGGTCGGGGGTTCGAGCCCCTCTGCCGGCACCGCGCTTCAGAATGGCATCAGGCTGCGCGACAAGGGCATTGGGAAGCATGAGCGACACCGCCGAGACCGCCGCGCCGGCAAAACCGCGGTCCTTCCAGGAGATCCTGCTCCGGCTCTCGCAGTACTGGGCGGCGAACGGCTGTGCCGTGATGCAGCCCTACGATATGGAGGTGGGTGCGGGCACCTTCCACCCGGCCACCACGCTGCGCGCCCTCGGCCCGCTGTCCTGGGCGGCGGCCTATGTGCAGCCCTCCCGCCGGCCGACGGACGGGCGCTACGGCGACAACCCCAACCGGCTGCAGCACTACTACCAGTACCAGGTCATCATTAAGCCCTCGCCGCCCAACCTGCAGGAGCTCTACCTCGGCAGTCTCGAAGCCATCGGCATCGATATGGGCCTGCACGACATCCGCTTCGTCGAGGACGACTGGGAGAGCCCCACGCTCGGCGCCTGGGGCCTCGGCTGGGAGGTGTGGTGCGACGGGATGGAGGTCTCCCAGTTCACCTATTTCCAGCAGGTCGGCGGGTATGACTGTCGCCCCGTCTCGGGCGAGCTCACCTACGGGCTCGAGCGTCTCGCCATGTACGTGCTCGGGATCGACCATGTGATGGACATGCCGTTCAACGATCCCGAGGCGGCGATCCCGCTGAAATACGGCGATGTCTTCCGCCAGACCGAGCAGGAATACAGCCGCTGGAACTTCGATGTGGCCGATACCGAGGCGCTCTTCCGCCACTTC
>JBCBHB010000779.1:0-1602 GCA_038526025.1 Pseudomonadota bacterium | reverse complement strand
TGGCCGTGCCGCAGCGGGGCGAGAAACGCGAGCTCGTGGAGCATGCGGGGCAGAACGCGCGCGAGGCGCTGGCCCGGCGCATGGCGGAGACGGCCAGCCAGTCGAAGAACATGAAGGAGCTGGCGGAGGCGCTGGGCATGGCCGAGCCGCCGCGGCGCATCGAGGTCTACGACAACTCCCACATCATGGGCACCAGTGCTGTGGGCGCCATGATCGTGGCGGGCCCCGAGGGCTACGAGAAGAACCAGTACCGAAAATTCAACATGAAGGACGCGGCCACGAAGGCGGGCGACGACTTCGGCATGATGCGCGAGGTGCTGACGCGCCGCTTCCGCCGGCTGGTGAAGGAGGACCCGGCGCGCGGCTCCGAGGCCTGGCCGGACCTGGTGCTGATCGATGGCGGTCGCGGTCAGGTTGGTGTTGCGCGCGAGGTGCTGGCGGAACTGGGGCTCTCCGACCTCGCGCTCTACGGGGTGGCGAAGGGCGAGGAGCGGGATGCGGGCAAGGAGATGTTCTACCCGCCCGAGGGGCCGGCCTTCGCGCTGCCCTTCCGCAGCCCGGCGCTCTACTTCGTGCAGCGCATGCGGGACGAGGCCCACCGGTTCGCCATCGGCGCTCACCGCCAGAAGCGCGCCAAGGCCCAGACCGTGACGACGCTGGACGAGGTGCCCGGCATCGGTCCCGCCCGCAAGCGCGCGCTGCTCGCCCGCTTCGGCTCGGCCAAGGCGGTAAGCCGCGCGGGGCTCAGCGATCTCAAGGCCGTGGAGGGCATCTCCGACAGTATGGCCGAGACGATCTACGCCTTTTTCCACGGCGCACGCTGAGCGGCCGCTGGCGCCCCATCCCCGCCGCCTCCCCCACCCGCCCACCCGTTCGGCGACGGGGATGGGGCGCGTCAGACGGCGCGGCCCGGTCTGCCCGGCTGCACCTTGCCCGCCTCGGCGCGGCCTGTTCTAACCGCGCTATGGCAGCGCGCGTCTGGACCATTCCGAACATGTTGACCGTGGGCCGTATCCTCGCAGCGCCCATGCTCCTCGCTCTCTTTCTGCTCTTGGAGCGCGGCACCGCCGCGCCGTTCGCCCTTGCCCTCTTCGTGGTGGCCGCGCTCACGGATTTCGTCGACGGCTGGATCGCGCGGCGTTTCGACATGGGCAGTGCCGTGGGCCGGATGCTCGACCCCATCGCCGACAAGGCCATGGTGATCGTCTGCCTGATGCTCCTGATGGCGCTCCACGCGGATCCGGCACTACCGTGGGAGCTGTCCCTGCCGGCCGTCCTCATCGCTCTTCGCGAGGTGCTGGTCTCGGGCCTGCGGGAGTTTCTGGGTGCCGTGAAGCTTTCCGTCACGCAGCTCGCCAAATGGAAAACAACCGCCCAGCTAGTCGCGGTCGGCCTTCTGCTGGCGGCGCTCCCGGGGGCGTTCGGACCGGCGCTCTACCCGCTGGGCATCGGGCTTCTCTGGATCGCCGCGGTGCTGACACTGCTCTCCGGTTGGGATTACTTTCGCAAGGGCGTCGCCCATATTGCGGCGAGGGAGGAATGACGATGCAGGTTCTCTATTTCGCCTGGATGCGTGAGCGCGTCGGCACCGCTGCAGAGGAG
>JBCBHB010000778.1:0-1603 GCA_038526025.1 Pseudomonadota bacterium | reverse complement strand
CCGCCGCCCCCCGCTGATGCGCTGAAGGACACCGATACCCGGTTGATGGAGGGTGACCTCTCCGCGGCCATCGGCATGCGCGCCCAGCTCTTGACTCGGCCGGACGGCACCGGCGAGCTGCGGATCCAGTACAAGAGCTACGAGGACCTCGACCGGCTCTGCGAAAAGCTCACCCGCTGATCTGGGCGGTGGTCACGACCGTGCCCGCCCCGCCATGATCGAGAGACGGATGATCGCCCTCTCCAGGATCGCGAGGTCCGGACGCTGACCGCCCGAGCGAAGCGTTCCGTCCGTCTCGTGCAGGAGCCCCAGCGCCGCCTCGAGCCGCCCGGTGTCCCAGCGCCGCAGCGCCGCCAGCATCGCGTCGCGCCGCGCACCGAAGGGCCGGGGTCGCAGCCGGTCCACGGCCGCCGCCGGATCTCCGGCAACAGAGGCGGCGAAGAGCTGCCGGAAATGCTGGCTGGTCTGGATCAGCACCGTCACCGGCGCCATGCCACCGCTCAGCAGCCGCCGCAGCCTTGCGGTCGCTTCCCCCACCCGGCCGGCAACAACGGCGCCGATCAGTTTCTCGGTCTCCGCCTCCGCCGTTGCCGGCAGCAGCGCGGCCAGCTCGGCAGCAGCGAGCGGCGCGTCCGCCCTGTCACCATAGAGCGCGATGCGCTCAATCGTCTGCGTGAGGCTCCCGCGATCCGTCTCCGCCGCATAGGCCTCCAGAAGCCCCGCCGCCTCATCGTCCAGACCATGCGCCAGCCCAGCCTCTCGAAGCTGCTGGCGCAGGGTCTCGATATCGGGTGCCTCGGGGTAGAGCCCCAGGGCCGCAACATGACGGCCACCTTCGAAGAGCTTGCGCAGGCTCGACCGTGCGGGGAGCAGTCCCGCCGCGATCACCAGGATGCCATCCTCCGGTCCCAGGTCCTCGAGCGCCGCCTCCGCGGCCGCGGAAACCCCGTCGGCGCCAGGATCGACGAGCACGATCGGCCGTTCGGCAAAGAACCCCCGCGCCCGCAACGCATCGAAAAGCAGCGCCGGGTCCTTCCGAAGCTCGGCCGCCTCCATGCGGTTCACGCGCATCGGGTCGCCCCCGGAAAGCGCGGTGACGAGGGCCTGGCGCCGCTCCGCGATCAGCGAGGCGTCGGGGCCGTGGAGCAGCAGGCCGACATAGCTGCCATCCGGCGTCGAGCAGTATCGCTCCGCCGCCCGGCCCTGCAGCTTCACCGCGTCACCTCAGCTCGCCGCTTCGAGCTGCGAGGCCCGCGCAAGAACGCGGCGCGAGATCCGCTCCGCCAGGTCGCGCGCGAGCCGCTCCTCGATATCCCGCCGCGTGGTGCGGGAGGCGTATAGCGACGCGGTCTGGTCGAAGCCGGCCTCGCTCACGAGAATATCCTGCAGCACCGGTTCCACGGTCCCGTCCTTGTAGAGCAGCATCACCGCCGTCGCGGTCAGCTGCTCGCGCGTCACGGTATTGTCCTGCGCAACCAGCAGGCCGCGATCCGTCACCCGTGTGCTGACCTCGAGACGATACGTCGTCTGCCCCGGTCGGCCGAGACGGTTCTCGAACGTCTCGTTCATAACGAAGCCAAGCCGAACGCCGACCGAGGGCAGC
>JBCBHB010000777.1:0-1607 GCA_038526025.1 Pseudomonadota bacterium | reverse complement strand
CTCTCGGCGGTCCTGCTCAGCATCTCAATTCGTCCGCTCGATCTGGAGTGATGGAGATGGGGCATCGCATGGCGATGCTGCCGGGCTCGTATTCCGACCGGGAGTGGCGCTCCGTCGCCGCGGCGTCCGGCAGCGCAGAGATGTTCGAGGACGAGGCGACGATCAGCGATGCGGCCATCGTCCGCGGCCTGATGCTCGATGGCGAGAACCCCTCCTCGATCCGCGCCTGCCTTCGTGCCGCCCGCGCCAACGGCCGCGCCGTGCGGACGGCCCTCACCCGCGAGATGTGGGAGGCGCTGAACGAGGGCTGGCGGCGGCTTGAGGAGATTGATTCCGGCCAGGCAACGCGCGACCTGCCGGTGCTGCTCGACTGGGTGAAGAACCGCGCCGCCCTCTTCCGCGGCGCCACCATGACATCGATGCTCCGCCACGACCGCTACGACTTTCTCACGCTCGGCGTCCATGTGGAGCGGGCGGACATGACCCTCCGCCTTCTGGACGTGAAGTACTACGTGCTGCTGCCCGAGACGGAGGTTGTGGGCGGCGGGCGCGATCATCACCAGTGGACGAGCGTACTCCACGCCACCTCCGCCCTCCGCGCCTTCCACCATGTCTACCGGGGGGACTACAGCCCCTGGAAGATCGCGGATTTCATGATCCTCAACCGGTCGTTCCCGCGTTCCGTGGCCTTCTGCTACGACCAGATCGGGGACTGTCTCGACCGCCTCGCGCGCGGGTACGGGGAGCGCCACCCCTGCCACTCCACCGCCTCCGAGATGATCGCAAAGCTGGGCGATGCGGAGATGGGCGAGCTCTTCGAGCAGGGGCTTCACGAGTTCATCATCGGCGCGGTGAACCATACCCGCCGCCTCAACTCCGAGATCTATCGCGCGTATCACTTCTGATCGTGCCGATCGGCCAGAGGGAGGGCCGAGCCCATGCTGCTCACCGTCGACCACCGCACCGAGTATCGCTACGAGCCGGCCGCCCAGGGCCTGGCGCTGCGCCTGCGCCTGTTCCCGGCGCCGACCGCCCAGCAGGTGGTTCGGGACTGGCAGGTGACGGTGAACGACGAACCGGTCACGCCGCTCCTCACAACCGGGTTCGGCGAGCGGGAGGCGCTGTGGTTCGAGCGGCGGAGCGGCGAGACGCTGGTGGTCGCGGCGCGCGGCACGGTCGAGACGCTGGACCAGGCGGGCGTGCTGGGGCGGGACCCGCGGCTCCGCCCGGGCGTCTATCTCCGCGAAACGGCGCTGACGGAGCCCGACGACGCGGTCGAGGCCCTTGCGGCGGCGGCGCGGGAGGAGGCGGCGGGACAGGGTCCCCTGGCCCTCGCCCATGCGCTGAACGAGGCGGTTCATACCGGGCTCGACTACCGCGCCGGGGCGACGGACGCCTCGACCACGGCGGCGGAGGCCGCAGCCATCGGCGCGGGCGTGTGCCAGGACTTCGCGCATCTCTTCATCTCGGCCGCACGGCTGCTCGACCTGCCGGCGCGCTATGTCGTCGGCTACCTGCACGACGCCGAGGCGCCGGAGATGGCGAGCCATGCCTGGGCGGAGGCGCATCTCGAGGGCCTCGGCTGGGTGGGAACGACCGGTTGAGGA
>JBCBHB010000776.1:0-1610 GCA_038526025.1 Pseudomonadota bacterium | reverse complement strand
GAAACCTTAGCAATTTCATGCTGTAAGGGTACCTCGCTGCCCAGGGGGGCAAGCCGGCCGTCGATATCCGCATGTGTCCAGATCAACAGCACGCCGGGCATATCGCGCGCAGCGCTCGCATCCACTGTGCAGACACGCCCATGTGCGATAGGAGAGCGCAGCAAAGTAGCGTGCGCTTGTCCGGGGAGTACGAGGTCATCGACGTAGGCGCCCTCGCCACGCAAAAGCCTCAAATCCTCTACACGTTGGACGTGCTGGCCGATTCCAAATTTCATGGCTGGTCTCCTTCCCGGCAGGCGCTGGGCAGGTTGGGGCGTGAGCGTGCTGGGTCAAGCGAGGAGCGACTAGAAAAGCTTTTGTCGCACTGCTAGGTTACGGGGCGGCGTTGAGCTGGGGTGGTATGCAGGCGAAGGCCGGTGTACGTGGTCGCGCAGGGGCGGAACTGAGGGTGGTCTGACGTGTTCAAAGACGATCGGATGATCTCGATCTTGAGCGGCATCGTGTTGATGCTCGCAATCGGGACTCTCGTCCAGCGCCAAGATCTCGTTGCGGATTTCTTTGGCGATGGATCGGCTGGAGATGGCGAGCTTGTGCTGCGCCCGGACGATATCAGCGTGTCGCCCGATACTCTGACCCGTATCGATGTGCTCGCGAACGACAGTGGCGTCGGCTCGGCCTCGCGCAACGAGCTTGAGGTGCTGTCGCAGCCCGGCTGCGGCCGTGTCTTCGTGCAGGCCGGTGCGCTGCAGTTCCTTGCCGAAAATGACTGTGAGGCGACGCAGCAGATCGCGTACGGCCTTGCCAACCATCCTGATCTCGAGCGGGGAACCGTGACGGTGCGCGTTATCGGCGCGACCGGTACTCGCAATGCGCCGGAGCCTGCGCCGAGCCGCGGTCTCGTGCTCGCGCGCCCTACGCTCAAGACCGCGAGCGCCGATGAGGAAAGCTCGGCGGTTGCCGTTGAGAAGAACACCGCGCCCCAGCGCCCGCTGCCGGCCATCGTGGTGCCTGGCGCCGGCTCTCAGCCGACTGCTCCTGAGGCATCGACCACACGGGTTGCCGCAGCGCCGCGCCCGAGCGCGCCCGGCAGCAGCCGCCCCGCGGCGCCCGGTCAGGCATCGAGCCCGTCGGCACCGCAGATCGGCGGGCTGCGCGCGCCGTCGAGCCCGGGGTCGCTCGGCAGCGGTGTCCTGGTCTCCGAGACGTCGCCGTCGATCGGCGGCAGCTCGGCACCCTCCGTGCCGTCGCGTCCCGGCGGCGGTGCCGCCACCGCGCCCTCTGCGCCGGGAGCGCTTGCCGGCCTCTCCGTGCCGAGTGCGCCGGCATCTGTCGGTCTGCCGGGCGGTTCGGCGCCATCGATCCCTGCGCCGTCGCAGCCCGGTTCCGCGCCCTCCCAGCGTAGCGGCGGCGGGACCACGCTGGCACTCGCGCAGCCTGGCGTGCCGCAAACCCCGTCGGCCGCGCGGCCGCAGTCGCCTGCGCCTTCGACCGGTGCTGGCAATGCAACCGGTTCGTCGCGTTCGGTCGTGGCGCCGTCCGTTCCCGCGCCGAGCGCCCCCAGCGCGTCCGCGCCCAGCGTGCCCACGGCACAGGCGCCGTCCCTGCCTTCG
>JBCBHB010000775.1:0-1611 GCA_038526025.1 Pseudomonadota bacterium | reverse complement strand
TCGTGATCACTTCCCATTCGATCACGTAGAAGATGCCGGAGAAGACCACCGCGGCAATGCAGGTGGTCAGCACCATCTTGAAGCCCAGCCGCTGGCTCGCCGGCGCCGAGGGCGGCGTGCCCGGCACGATTTCCCCCTCTTCCTCCTGGCTCCGCTGCCAGAACGGGTTGACCATGTAGAACACCAGCGCCCAGACGACGGCAAAGAACACGATCGCCGAGGTAACCGACATCAGACTTCCTCGAGCTCGACCAGCGTACCGTTGAAGTCCTTCGGGTGCAGGAACAGCACCGGCTTGCCATGGGCGCCGATCTTCGGCTCGCCATCGCCCAGCACCCGCGCCCCGCCTGCCTTCAGCCGGTCCCGCGCCGCGCGGATGTCCGGCACCTCGTAGCAGACATGGTGAATACCGCCCGAGGGGGACTTCTCCAGGAACCCCGCGATGGGCGAGCCCTCGCCAAGCGGCTCCAGCAACTCCACCTTCGTGTTCGGCAGCTCCACGAAGACCACGGTCACCCCGTGGTCGGGCTCGGCTTGCGGCGCGGACACCGTCGCGCCCAGCGTATCGCGGTAAAGCGCCGTCGCGGCCGAAAGGTCGGGCACGGCGATGGCAACATGGTTCAGGCGGCCGATCATGGGGCGAGCTCCGTTTCGCTGAAACGGCACCCGCTTAGGCGCTCGCGGCGCACCATGCAACCGGCGCTCCTGGCGCACCATGCAACCGGCGCTTTCGTCGCCCGGGAGCGCCCGCCTGCACGCCAGCCTGGCGGCATGCCTGGGGGCGCTCCCGGTGATGCCTCAGCGGCGCAGGATGGTCTCGCCAAGCGCGCGGCGCTGCGGGTCGAGGTTCTCGCGCCCGCCCACGCGATCGGCGCCAAAGCCTGTCCCGGCGCGGTCGGTCGTGATGTAGAAGCCACGCCCGAAGAAGCCGCTGCCGCGATCCTGGCGCACGCTCTGCTGCGGACCGTCATTGTTCACGCTGGCCAACGCCCGCGCGAGCTCCGGGTTGGTGGAGGACGCGGTACCCGCATCCTGGGCAAGCGCCGGCACGCCGATCAGGGCGGCGGCAAGGGTGAGGGACATAAACCGGTAGTGCATGGTCGCTCTCCTCTCGTGGCGGCCGGGGCCGCCTGGCCCCGCGCGATCGCCCTCAATGCAAGGACGATAGACATAGAATGTGGGGCGGCGCGCATGGTTGCACCGCCCTCCTCCCCAGAAAGTGAGGAATTAGTGCCGAAATGCCTGTGCCGTTCGTCACGCTGTAGCAGTTGCAGGCCATATCGGCGGCACCATGGCCGGTTCTGAGCCGGGAACGCGCGCCCGCTCAGTCGCCGCCCCCCGTCGGCGCGAACTTCCGGCCACCCTGCCAGTTCCCGCGCCACTGCGTCTCCGACCAGCCGCGGTTGTCGGCGTCGAAGATCGCGCCGAGGCCGAAGAACCCGCCCGTGGCGTTGCGCGACGCATCGCGTGCGGTCTCGGTACGCTCGGCGGAGGCCGTCGCCTTCACGGCATCGGCGGATTTCGGGGCCTTGTCAGCGGCGAGCGCGCCGGTCGCGGCAAGGCTGAGGGCGAGAGCGGCAAGAACGGTCTTCATGGGTCAGTCTCCCTTTC
>JBCBHB010000774.1:0-1620 GCA_038526025.1 Pseudomonadota bacterium | reverse complement strand
GCTCGAGGACATGATCCGCCGGGTGATCCGCACCGAACTGGTGGAGGGCGAACTCGGCCGGAACATCTCGGCCAATGTCCGCCGCCTGATCGAGGACGAGATCGCCCGCGCGATGCTCAGCCGACCGAAGGACTGATCGCCCCCAAGCTTTCCCGCCCCCTTGGCCTCGCCCAAGCCGCCGCGCTATAGCACCGCGCGAAACGGGCCCTCGCCGATGGGGGCCCGAGCGGGACGACGGACAGATCCATGGAAAAGACCTTCGACGCCGCCAGCGCCGAGCCGCGTATCACGGCCGCCTGGGAAGAGGCTGGCGCCTTCCGCGCCGGTGCCAACGCAACACCCGGCGCCGAGACCTTCTGCATCGTAATCCCGCCGCCGAACGTGACCGGCTCGCTCCATATGGGTCACGCTCTCAACAACACGCTGCAGGACATCCTGGTGCGCTGGCACCGCATGCGCGGGCACGATGTGCTCTGGCAGCCGGGCACGGACCATGCGGGCATCGCCACGCAGATGGTCGTCGAACGCGCGCTGGCCGCCGAGGGCAATGTCGGCCGCCGCGAGATGGGCCGGGAGAAGTTCATCGAGCGGGTCTGGCAGCAGAAGGCCGAGAGCGAGGGCGTCATCCTCGGCCAGCTCAAGCGCCTCGGTGCGTCCTGCGACTGGTCGCGCACCCGTTTCACGATGGACGAGGGGCTCTCGGACGCGGTTCTCGAGGTCTTCGTCGCGCTCTACAAGAAGGGCCTCATCTATCGCGACAAGCGGCTGGTGAACTGGGACCCGCATTTCGAGACCGCGATCTCGGATCTCGAGGTCGAGCAGGTCGAGGTCCGCCCCCAGAAGGGCAAGCCGCCCGTCAAGCCGATGGGCATGCTCTGGCGCTTCCGCTACCCGCTGGCCGATGGCGCGACTTACGAGGCCCCGGTCGAGTGGGACGACGAGGGGAACCCCACGCGCCACGAGACGCGGGACTACATCGTCGTCGCCACGACGCGGCCCGAAACTATGCTGGGCGATACGGGTGTTGCGGTTCACCCGGATGATGCGCGCTATGCTCATCTTGTGGGCAAGGATGTCGTCCTGCCGCTCGTCAACCGCCGCATCCCCATCGTCGCCGACGCGTATGCCGACCCCGAGCAGGGCACGGGCGCGGTGAAGATCACGCCGGCGCATGACTTCAACGATTTCGAAGTGGGCAAGCGCTGCAGCCTCCGTGTCGTCAATGTCATGACCACCAAGGCCGCGATGTACCTCTCCGGCAATGCGGATTTCCTCGAGGGGGCGGAGCCCGAGCCGGACGCCTTCGCCCTCGACGGGCTCGACCGCTACGAGGCGCGCGAGCGGGTGATCCACTGGTTCGAGCAGCACGGGCTCTACGACGGGGCGGACGAGCACCCGCACCAGGTGCCCCATGGCGACCGCTCCAAGGTCGCCATCGAGCCCTACCTCACCGACCAGTGGTTCTGCGAAGCCGCCACGCTGGCAAAGCCCGCGCTGGAGGCAGTGAAGGACGGCCGCACCAACTTCGTCCCCCAGAACTGGGACAAGACCTACTTCCAGTGGCTAGACAACATCCAACCCTGGTGCATCAGCCGCCAACTCTGGTGGGGCCACCAGGTC
>JBCBHB010000773.1:0-1629 GCA_038526025.1 Pseudomonadota bacterium | reverse complement strand
TGGCTGATGGCGGGCGAGGGCGGCTCGCTCGGCGATGCACGGATCGTCACCTTCGACGATCATCTGGCCGGGGCGGCGGCGGTCGCCGAAGGCGAGATCGACGTCTACTTCGCCGATCAGGCCATTCTTCTGGGCGTGCTCGCACAGTCGGACCAGGTGGAGCGGCTGCAGGTCTCTCCGGCGACCTACACGGTCGAGCCCTATGCCTTGGCCATCCCGCGCGGAGACGAGGACCTGCGCCTCGTGCTCGACCGCGCGCTCAGCCATCTCTTCCGTCGTCGGGTGTTCGAGCCCCTCTATGAGCGCTATTTCGGTACGATCTCGCTCCAGGCGCAGCTCTTCTACCGGGCCGCTGCCCTGCCCGACTGACATCGCCGCCGGGGCCGGCGTTTCCTGCAATCCGGCCACGCCATCGCCGCTCTGTCCCTCTCCAGATGGTGGCCCTACTCTGCGGGCACCGAAGAAGGGAGACGACGATGGCGCGTGGGCAGGACACGCATCGGCCGCTTCATGGCGTGGCGCTGAAGCTGCTCTCCGTCTGTGTCTTCATGGGCATGGCCGTCTGCGTGAAGGTCTCGGCCGAGGAAGTGCCGGCCGGTGAGATCGTGTTCTTCCGCTCCCTCTTCGCCATCCCGGTCATCATGGTCTGGCTCTGGCATCGCCACGAGCTGGCGACGGGGCTGCGTACGGACAATCCGATGGGGCATCTCTGGCGGGGGCTCGTGGGCGCCACCGCGATGGGGCTGACGTTCACGGCGCTCGGGTTGTTGCCCCTGCCGGAGGTCACGGCGATCAGCTACGCAGCTCCCCTCCTCGTCGTTGTTTTCGCCGCGATGTTCCTGAACGAGAAGATCCGGCTCTACCGCCTCGGCGCGGTGTTCCTGGGGCTGATGGGCGTGATCGTCATGCTGGGGCCCAAGCTTTCCGTCGCCGGGCTGGAGGAGGCGACGAAGGACGAGACCGTGGGGGCGATGGCGATGCTCCTCGGTGCGGTCTTCATGGCGCTCGCCACCTGCTTTGTGCGGAAGATGGTGGAGACGGAGGAGAGCGCGGCGATCGTCTTCTACTTTTCGCTCACCTGCACGGTCCTATCCCTCTTTACGCTCCCCTTCGGCTGGATCCTTCCGTCCTGGGAGGTGCTGGGGCTCTTGATCCTGGCGGGGCTTCTGGGCGGCGTGGCGCAAATCCTCCTGACCGAGAGCTTCCGGCACGCCGATGCGGGGCTCATCGCGCCCTTCGAGTATGCCTCGATGATCCTCTCCATCGGCATCGGCTGGTTCCTGTTCGCCGAGTCGCCTCAGACCAGCACGCTGACCGGAGCCGTCCTAGTCATCGCGGCCGGGCTCGTCATCATCTATCGGGAACGTCAGCTCGGCCTCGAGCGGGCGAAGGCGCGCCGGTCGGTCAGTCAGAGCGGTTAGGGCACGCCGCGGACTTGACGGCGGCGCCGTGGCGGGCGAGGGCACGCGCATGCTCGTCTTCAAGCTTCTCACCGCCGACGAGGCGGCCGCCTTCGCCGCCGATGCCCGGTTCGAGGGGTCTGCCGCGGACCTTGCTAACCGGTTTATCCATCTGTCCTCGGCCGAGCAGGTTCCCGGCACCGCCGCGAAGCACTTCGCGGGGCGCGGT
>JBCBHB010000772.1:0-1631 GCA_038526025.1 Pseudomonadota bacterium | reverse complement strand
CCGCGACATGAGGGAACCCGCATGACCGAGACGATGCTGCTGCCCATCGAGGACCGGGCGCTCCGGGGTCTCCCCCATGGCTTCTTCACCCGCACGGGCGGTGTCTCGAGCGGTCTCTACGAAAGCCTCAACGGCGGCCAGGGATCGTCGGATGACGCTTCGGCGGTGGCCACCAACAGGGAACGGATCGCCGACCATCTCGGCGCACGCAGCCTCGTCTCCGTGGGCCAGGTGCATTCGCCAACCGCCGTGAGCGTCGGCGCACCGTTCGACGGGTCGCGCCCCGAGGCGGACGCGATGGCCACCGCCACGCCCGGCCTCGCCCTCGGTATTCTCACCGCGGATTGCGCGCCCGTCCTGCTGGCCGACCGTGAAGCGCAGGTTGTTGGCGCAGCCCATGCGGGCTGGCGCGGCGCTCTCTCCGGTGTGCTCGAGGCGGCGATCGACGCCATGCTGGGCCTCGGCGCGGCACGGGGCCGGATCGTGGCGGTGATCGGCCCCACGATCTCCCAGCGCGCCTACGAGGTCGGCCCCGAATTCGTCGAGCGCTTTCTCGACGAGGACGAGGAGAATGTCCGCTTCTTCGCCGCCGGCCGCCCGCATCCGGACGGTGACCGCGCCCAGTTCGACCTGCCCTCCTATGCCCTCGCTCGCCTGCGCGCAGCGGGCATTGCCGAGGCGAGCTGGACAGGGCACTGCACCCATGGCGACCCCGCGCGCTTCTACAGCTATCGCCGCAGCCGCCAGGCGGGTGAGCCTGACTACGGCCGCCTCGTCGCCGCCATCGCCCTGCCCGAGGCGCCCTGAGCCCGCCGCGCTGCCGGCCAACGCGCCCTCAGCGGCGAGCCCCCTAGCCCAGAAGGAGCCTTCGCATGCTGCATTTCTCCGAAGCCGAGTTCGATGCCCGCATGGCCCGAACCCGCGCGGCGATGGCCGAAGCGGGGGTCGATGCGCTCCTGCTCTTCGCGCCCGAGAGCCAGTACTGGCTGACCGGGTACGACACCTTCGGCTACTGCTTCTTCCAGTGCCTCATCGTGAGCGACGGCGAGCCCGTGCTCCTCACCCGCTCGGCGGATCTGCGCCAGGCCGCCCTCACCTCCACGGTCAAGGACATCCGGGTCTGGCGCGACCATGCGGCGGCGGATCCCGCGGCGGACCTGGCCGCCCTGCTCCGGGAACTCGGCCTCACGGGCAAGCGCCTCGGCTGGGAGACGGCGACCCACGGGCTGACCCATGCCAACGGCACGCGGGTGGCCGCAGCGGTCGGGGACATCGCCACGCTGGTCGACACCTCACCGATGATGGGCAGGCTTCGTCTCGTCAAATCCCCCGCCGAGATCGCGCTGGTGCGCCGTGCCGGCGCGCTCGCCGATGCGGCCTATAACGCCGCCGTGGAAACCGCCGCTCCCGGCGTGAACGAGAGTGCGGTGCTGGCGGCGATGCAGGGTGCCGTACTTGCCGGCGGCGGCGGGTATCCCGGCAACGCGTTCATCATCGGCTCGGGTGCCCAGGCGCTGCTCTGCCGGTTCCAGGAGGGCCGACGCGTGCTCGATGCGGAGGACCAGCTCAATCTCGAATGGGCCGGGGTTGCCGCACATTATCACGCCGCGCTCTTCAAGACGCTGGTGATC
>JBCBHB010000771.1:0-1633 GCA_038526025.1 Pseudomonadota bacterium | reverse complement strand
CCAACACGGCGCGCGGCGCCTTCACCGCGCGCGAGCGATAGGCGCGGTTCTTGTACCAGTCCGGCGGCAGGCCCAGAAGCGTCCGCGGGTAGCAGGAACACAGCGTGCAGACGACCATGTTGTGCACATCCGCCGTGTTCTCGACCACGACAAGCTTCAGCGCATCTACCTCGATGCCCATCTCGCGGCAGGCCGTCGAGCCATCCGCCAGGAGGCGTTCCTTGAAGGCAGGGTCGGCCCAGGCGCGGGCCACGACGCTGGCGCCAAGCGCCGGGGAGCGGGCATCCATGCGCTCGATCGCCTGCTGCACCTCGGCCTCGGTGACCTCGCCTTTCTCCACCAGCAGCTCGCGCAGGGCGATCTCCATGCACTGCCAGTGGCTGAGCCCGGTGTCGTCATCGGCGCGGTAGGGGTGGCCGGAAGGGCTCAGCCCGTGGCTATGCGCGTGGTCGTGATGATCATGCGGCATCGGGGGCCTCCTCGAGCCAGTGCTCGTAGATCTCCACGTCGACGGTGTCGCTGGGCCGTTCCGCCTCCGCGCCCCAGAGCTCCGCCATGGTGAAACGCACGCGGTAGAGGGGGCGGGCGGGGGTGCCGGGGCGGTGGTAGGCGAGTTCTTCGGGGTTTGCGAAATCGCCGCAGACGCGCTCGATCCGCCCGGTACGGCCGCGGAGATACCAAGGGGTGCGGATATGGCCGGGGGCGGCCCCGGTGTTCACCCTCACCACCGCGCCGGGGCTGAAGCGGCATCCGGCGGTCGGGTACGGGGGCGGGAAGGGCGGTGGCGTCACCTCTGGCAGCGCGGTCATGTCACCTCCTCCGGGACCATGCGGGCGGCGGGGCCCGTCCTTCACAGCGCCCGATCTTCCCCCGAGAGGCCGAGGGCTGCAAGGGTGGGCGTGTCCGCAACGCCGCTTTGCGGGATGCCCGCAGCCTTCTGGAACGCGCGAAGGGCGGCGCGGGTGCGCGGCCCGGCCACACCGTCCGCCACCAGCGGGTGGCCGGCGGCGGTCAGCGCCTGCTGGAGGCGCCTGATCCTGGCCGCGCCGGTCTCTGCCGCGGGTGGCAGGGCAGGCGCCAGGCCCATCGCCTCCTTGGCGCGCGCGAGGTAGCGGCGACGATCGGCCAACCCGTTCAACCCGCCATTCACCCCGCGCGTCACGCTCCGCAGGTCGTCCGCGCGGGCGGGCAGGGCGAGGCCGCGATCCTGCCAGTAGAGACAGGCGAGCCGGAGCGAGAGCCTCGGATCCGCCGCGCGCTCGGGTGCCGCCTCGAGGTCGAGACCGAGGCGCTGGCCATAACGCCGGTAGTTGGCGCGGCCGGTGAGCTGGATGAGGCCGCGGCCCTTGAAGCGCGGCCCGTCCCCCGGCTCGGTGTTGCCCAGATCCCGCCGCCCCTCATAGGCACGGCCGGAGGCGTATTCCTCCGTGGTGCAGAACCCGTCCGACTCGTGGGCGCATTGCGCGAGCAGATGGGCGGTCTCAAGCCCGGGGCCGATGCCATGCGCTGTAAGGGTCTCCTCCAGCACCGGGCCGACCGCTTCGATGATGGCGGTCTGCGCCCGCCCGCGCGCACCGCGATTTCTGGGTGCCATCGAACGCAACAGGCCGCTGCCGCGGCGCGCGCGCGGGAT
>JBCBHB010000770.1:0-1637 GCA_038526025.1 Pseudomonadota bacterium | reverse complement strand
TGCCGGAATACCTGGAGATGGTGAAGCGCGGAGAGAGCGCCGAGCACGCGGAGATCGAGGCGGAGATCGCCGAGGCGGAGAAGACCTTCGGCACCGGCCGAGAGGCGGAAAGGGAGGGCCGCTGAGATGCTGATGCTCATCATCTTCCTCGTGCTGATCGTGCTGATCTGCCTCAACGTGCCCATCGCCGTGGCGCTTGCGGTGTCGGGCGTGGTGGGGCTGCTGATCAACGAGGGCACGGCCAGCCTCGTGACCGTGGCGCTCGACATGTACGACGGCGCCACGAAGTTCTCGCTCATCGCGATCCCCATGTTCGTGCTGGCGGGCGCAATCATGAACGCGGGCGGGGTGACGGACCGGCTGATCGCCTTCGTGACCGCCATCGTGGGCTTCATCCGCGGTGGGCTCGCGATGGTGAATATCGGCGTGTCGCTCTTCTTCGCGGAGATTTCGGGCTCGGCGGTGGCGGATGTGGCGGCGCTGGGCTCGGTGCTCATTCCGCAGATGAAGAAGCGGGGCTATTCGGCGCCCTTCTCGGCCGCGGTGACGTCGTCGAGCGCGAGCCTTGCGATCATCATTCCGCCCTCCATCCCGATGATCCTCTACGCCACCTCGGCCAACACCTCGGTGGAGCAGCTCTTCGTGGCGGGCTTTGTGCCGGGGCTTCTGGGCGCGGCGGGGCTGATGGGCGTCGCCTACATCTTCGCGCGGCGCTACAACCTGCCCACGGAAGAGGCGTTCAACCTGAAGCGCCTGCGCGAGACCTTCGTGGATGCGCTGCCGGCCTTCTCGCTGCCGGTGATCATTCTTGGCGGCATCTTCGGCGGGATCGTGACGGCGACGGAGGCTGCGGGCCTCGCGGTGCTGGCGGCCTTCGCCGTGGGCCTCTGGTACGGGGACATGGACTTCCGCCATCTCCGCCGCGCGATGCTGGATGGCGGCATGCAGACGGCCGTGGTGATGGTGCTGGTCGCCGCCTCCGTGCTGATGGGCGGGTTCCTCACGCGCGCGCAGATCCCGCAGGAGCTGGCCGCCTCGATCCTGGCCTTCACGGACAAGACCTGGGTGATCCTGCTGATCCTCAACGTCTTTTTCCTGATTGTGGGCTTCTTCCTGCACTCGGCCGCGGCGATCATCCTGGTGATCCCCATCGTCATCCCGCTGATCCAGCAGGCGGGGATCGACCCGGTGCATTTCGGGCTGATCGTGACGCTGAACCTTGCGATCGGGCAGCAGACGCCGCCGGTGGCGAGCGTGCTGATCACGGCCTGTTCGGTGGCGAACGCGAAGATCTGGGATGTGACGAAGGTGAACGTCTACTTCGTGGCCGTGCTGCTGACGGTGCTGCTGCTCTGTACATACGTGCCGGCGGTGCCGATGTTCCTGGTGGAGTATTTCTACCGCTGAGGACGTCCATGATCGCGAAGAAGGCAGCACGGCGGATGGAGCGCCGGAGAAAGCGCGCGCAAGGCAGCTTCGGCCGGGTGCCGGGCGACCGCCGCTATGTCGTGCATCCGCGCTATGGCGACCGGCCTATCCTGTCGGACGAGGACTGGTCGGCGGAGGAGATCCGCCGCGCGTTCTGGCGGCATGGGTCGTCGAAGTTCTTTCCGGAGACGGCGATCAGCGCAAACATT
>JBCBHB010000769.1:0-1638 GCA_038526025.1 Pseudomonadota bacterium | reverse complement strand
CTTCTCGAGCATCTTCAAGCGGCTTTGGGCCTGGCGCGCCTTGGTCGCCTTGTAGCGGAACCGGTCGACAAAGCTCTGCAGATGCGCGGCGCGGGCCGCCTGCTTCTTGGCGCTCGCCGCCTGCAGCGCCATCTTCTCCCGCCGCATCCGGTCGAAGTCGTCGAAGTTGCCCGTGTAGAGCGCAAGCTTCCGATCGTGCAGATGCAGGATATGGCTCGGCACGCGGTTCAAGAGCGCGCGATCATGACTGATGAGCATGAGCGAGTATGGGTAGCGGGCGAGATAGCTCTCAAGCCAGACGGTGCCCTCAAGATCGAGATAGTTGGTGGGCTCGTCGAGCAGCAGAAGGTCCGGCGCCGAGAAGAGCACCGCCGCCAACGCGACGCGCATGCGCCACCCGCCGGAGAACTCCGCCGTGGGCCGTCCTTGCGCCGCCGCATTGAAGCCGAGGCCTGAAAGGATGCTCGCCGCCCGTGCCTCCGCTGAATGGGCGCCGATATCGGCGAGACGCGCCTGGATCTCGGCAATGCGCGTCGGGTCCGCGGCCGTCTCTGCTTCCTTAAACAGCCGGCTGCGCTCTTCGTCCGCCTCCAGCACCGTCTCGACGAGCGAGCGGGCATCGCCAGGCGCCTCCTGCGCCACTCCGCCGAGCCGCGCGCGGGAGGGCAGGGTGATGCTGCCCTGATCTGCCGAGAACTCTCCGCGGATCAACCGGAAGAGCGTTGTCTTGCCGGCGCCATTGCGCCCGACGAGCCCGATGCGCGCCTTCTCGGGCAGCCGCGCGCTGGCGCCCTCGAAGAGCGGCTTGCCCGCGAGGGCGAAGGAGAGATTGTCGATCACGAGCATGCCGCGCGGGCTAGCAAAGCGGCCTCACGGCGTAAAGAGCGCACGAAACCGAGAGATCGGTCTCTTTTCCGAGGGCTGACGGATCGGCGGCGCGACACTACCTTTATTGCCCAATCGATCAGCGGGCATTGAAACCGCCGCGTTGAATTGCTGGGAGGAGACGAAATGCGCGGGCCTCGCGGTATGTTGGCGACCGGCGCGCTGCTGGCGCTGGCAGGGTTGCTGGCCGGCTGCGGCGCGGTACCGGCGCTGCCCAATCTGAGCCAGCTCTATCGAACGGCCAACGAGATCCCGGAGCCGCAGCGCCGGCCGATCATCGCGGTGCCCGGCATTCTGGGTTCCCGGCTGATCCATCAGCCTTCCGGCCGTCTGGCCTGGGGAACGGCGGGCCTCAGCCTCGACCCCGACGATCCGGAGAGCGCGCGTATTCTCTCCCTGCCGATCTCGAAGGACGACGAAACGCTGGAAGAGCTGGTCGACGATGTGCGCCCGGACGGGATCTTCGGGGGAGGCGACGCGTCGCCGTTCATCGTGCCCATCGAGATCGACGTCTATCGCGGTCTGCTCGAGACCCTGGTGACGGGCGGCTACGACTATCGGCTCACCCGCGAGGACGAGCTTGCCCGCGAGTTCAACGCCGGCAGCTTCGAGTTTCCTTACGACTGGCGGCGCGACGTGGTGGAAGCAGCGCGCATTCTCGACGATTTCATCCAGCGCAAGAAGGAGCAGGTGCGACGCGTGCGGGCCGAGCGCTTCGGGGCCGTGCCGAAGGACGTTCGGTTCGACATCGTG
>JBCBHB010000768.1:0-1639 GCA_038526025.1 Pseudomonadota bacterium | reverse complement strand
AAGGTGGTGCGCAGCGCCTGCCCGGCCTTCGCGCGGAACACGTCCCATTGCTTGATGCCAAGGCGCTGGGGCAGGGCGGCTGGCAGGATCACGATGCTTCCCAGCAGGATGAGGGCGATCACCAGCGCCCAGGGAAGCTGGTTCTGCGTGATGAAACCGGGCCGGACGTCGAGAAGGAACGGTATGAAGACGGCCACGATGGCGATCGCGAGGAACACCAGCGTCCCTGTCCTGTCTCCCTCCAGCCGCAGAGGCGCGATCTGCCGCCACGCAGCCGCCGCGAGAAGCGCGAGCACGGGCATGATCGTGAGGAAATAGCGCATCTGGTTGGCTGCCCCGCCATGCCAGGTCTTCAGCGCGTAGGGGCCAATGCAGAAGGCGGCGACGAGCAGGCAGAAGACGAGGGCGCGCTGATCCGGTCCGCGCCAGAGCTGCGGCAGAAGGATGATGCATCCTGCAAGGTAGGGCAGGGAGTGCAGGAGCGCCTTCTTCACCACGCCGAACATCGTGACGATGCCGTCCGGCTCCAGAAAGGCGCCAGGGGTCCCCAGCGGTACCGTCTGAAAGTCGACCACGAGTGCCCAGAAGCCGGCAAAGAGATCGATCGTGGCTCCTCGTGTGGGCGGCAGGGTCAGGGCCAACACGACACCGCCCATGGCAGCCAATGCGATTACCGCGGGGCGCAGGGCGAACGCCCGAACGCGGTCGATCCCGAGGGCGAGGGAGGCGACGGCGCCGGCCGCGCCGAGATAGACCAGCGGCATCCAGGTATCGATGTTCGTGTAGCCCCGCTCATGCCCATAGGTGACGGGCACGAAGCTCCCGAACTTGATCATGTTGATCGCGCTCGCGATGGCGAGGCCCGGGATAAGGCCGACGATGTAGAGCGCGAGGGACGGGTAGGGTTTCCGACCCGCGGCGAGGAGCCAGATCCAGACCGTGGGCAAAAGGAAGAGCGTGTCCGCGCGGATGCAGAGGGCCAGGCCCATGGCGAGGCCGGCGGTCGCGGCCAGCAGGGGCTCCCGCTGTTCACGACCGCGGACGGCCTCGGCCGCGGCGAGAAGGGCTGCTGCCACGATGCAGGCCCCGAATGCCTGCGGCCAAATCCCGAAGGCATAGTCCACGGCGAAAGTGGCCAGGCCGAAGAGGAGGGCGGCATTGCGGGCAAGCGTCCGGTCGCCGAAGAGCGCCATCCCCAGTTTCCAGGTCAGCGCCATGGTGCAGGCACTGGCGAGGGCGTTCATGAGCATCAGGCCGCGCACGCCGAGGGCCGCGTAGAAGGGGCTTGAGACGATACCCCAGAGCCCCGGATATTGCGGGACCAGCCCGCCCTCGACGAGGCGGGTGAGCTGAATGGCGAGCGCGGGATTGCCGTAGGCCGCCGCGCTGTTGTCGAGGAAGAGGCTGCCCGAGCGGGCGAAGGCTTCGCTCATCGACTGGAAGATGTAGCCATCGATGCTGAAGGGTGCCGGAAAGGCGATGAAGGCGGCGCCGATCAGCCAGAGGCCTGCAATGACGTAAATGGCGCCTGTCGTCAGCCGATCCGCCCAGTTCGCTGGCGCAACGGGCGACCCTGGGGCGACCGTCGACCAAGTGCCGCCTCCCGCCTCGGTCGTGACGTCCGCCCTCGCCCGGGCCG
>JBCBHB010000767.1:0-1642 GCA_038526025.1 Pseudomonadota bacterium | reverse complement strand
TGGGCGTGCGTCTGCGAGTGGGGCGGAGGGGACGGCCTGGTTGAGCCTGAAGGGGTGGGACGACGCGGCGGCCGAGGCTGCCCTTCTTGCCTTCGGGGAAGATGCGGCGAAGGCGCGCGCGGTGCTCGAAGCGGCTTATCGGCCGGAGCCTCTCGAAGCCCCGGTCCATCTGACCGCCTATTACGAGCCCGAGCTTGTGGCGCGAAGGCATCGCGCGCCGGGCTTCGAGACACCTGTTCTGGCGCCGCCGGCGAACTGGCCGGGTGCCCTGCCGACACGGGCGGCCATCGAGAGCGGGGCGCTGGGCGATGCCGCGGAGGCGATCGCCTGGCTGCCCGACCGCGTTGCCCTCTACTTCCTGCAGATCCAGGGTTCCGGAAGGCTCCGCCTCGAGGATGAAGGCGGCCGGGTGATGCGCGTGGGCTATGCCGGCCGGAACGATCACCCTTACGTCTCCATCGGTGCGATCCTGCGCCGGGAGCAGGGGTTCGACGATCTCGATGCGGAGCGGCTGCGGGCCTGGCTCATCGAGGATGATGCCCGCGGGGCGGCGCTGATGGCGCGGAACCCCTCCTACATCTTCTTCCACGAGCGGTCCGATCTTTCGGCGGAGACCGGTCCCGTCGGAGCCTGGGGCCGCCCCCTGCCCGCCGGCCATGCCGTGGCGGTCGATCCGGCGCATCATGCCTATGGTAGCCTCTTCTGGATCGAGCCTGCCCATGATGCGGCGCCGGCGCTCTGGATGGCGATGGACACGGGCGCCGCTATTCGCGGGGAAGGGCGCTTCGACCTTTTCTTGGGGAGTGGGGAGGCGGCGCGCCTTGCCGCGTCCCCAGTCGACGACGGCGGCAGGGTGTTCCGGCTGATCCCGCGCGGGCAGGAGCGACAGCCATGAAGCGTCGGCGCCGCCTGACCGCTGACGACCGGACCGTGTGGCAAGCCGTGGCGCGGACCGTGGCACCGGCGCGCCCGGCGCAAGATCCGGTCATCCCTTCCGCGTCCGCCCCTGCTGCCCCCACCTCCGCCGTTTCGCCAGTGGCGACGCCGCGGTGCAACGGGGCGGAGACGGCACTCGGGCGGGGTACCCTGCCCGCCGCCTGGCGTGGCGATGGACCGGCAACCGTCCCTGCCGCATCGCGGCCTGCTCCCGGCGGCGCCGGCTTCGTGCCCGGGGAAGCGCGCCCCACCCAGGTCGGGCGGCCGGAAGCCGGGCTCGATCGCCGCACGGCCGAGCGCCTTCGCCGCGGGGACCGGGACCCCGATGCGCGGCTCGACCTGCACGGCATGACGGCCGGGCGCGCGCATGCCGTGCTCGACCGGTTCCTCGGTGAGGCCAGGCGTCGCGGCCACCGCTGCGTGCTGGTCATCACCGGGAAAGGCGGCCGCCGCGCACCGGAGGATGCGCCCTGGCTCGAGACGGGGGTGGGGGTGTTGCGCGACGCCGTGCCGCGCTGGATCCGGAGCGGGCCGCACGGGCGGGACATTGTGGGGATTTTCGAGGCGCATCAGCGCCATGGCGGTGCCGGTGCGCTCTACGTCTACCTCAAGCGGCGGCGCCCGCCGGCATGACGACGACCGATGGTCCCGCCCCTTCAGGCTCAACCAGGCCGTCCCCTCCGCCCCACTCGCAGACGCACGCCCA
>JBCBHB010000766.1:0-1645 GCA_038526025.1 Pseudomonadota bacterium | reverse complement strand
CGTGACGCCAAGATTGCCGGCGTTGCGAGCAAGCCCCTCCAGCGCGGTCCGGAGGCCAAGGGTACTTTGCTCGACGAGGGCGCGCTGCTCCTCGAACGTGCCGCCGCCTGTCACGGCAGAGAGTGCTGCCGTGGTCTCGCGCAGGAGATCGCGAAACACCGGGTCGTCCGCCTTCAGTGTCAGGCGCACCGTCTCGCCGTCGGCAATCGCCGTCGCCGGGCCGACGCCGGTGCCGCCCGTGTAGAACACGGTCTCGAAGTCCCCGCCCGGCGTGTCGAAGAGCGCGCGGACGGCCGCATCCGCTGTCTCTGCGTCGGGCGCCGCGCCCGCCGCTGCGCCTGCCGCGGCGATGATCGTCTCGGGTTGGACGAGTGCCGAGCGGTCCCCGGCGTCGCCGCTGAAGAGCGTCCTGCCCGCGAAGCGTGTGTTCAGCGCGGTCACCAGCACGTCGAGCGCATTCTCGGCGGCCGGCGCCGCGACCGCGAGCCCTGTGCCGGAGCCGGAGCTCACGGCGCTTTGCAGCGCGCCTGCGAGCTCCTCGATCACGTCACGAATGCCGCCCAGGGCAGCCTGCTGTGTCTCCGCCCGGGCCGCAACGAGGGCCGCGGCTTCATCGTAGCCTTCGAGCGCGCTGAGCGCGCCGCCGAGGCGTTGTGCTTCCGCGGTGCGGCCGTTGAGGGCTGCGGGGGCGTCCGCCGCCTGGCCGGTGACCGTCTCCGTCTGCAGGCGTTCCAGTTCGGCGCGGAGGGCGAGGGTGCTGGCACTCCGCCGCTCCGCCGCCGCGTTGGGTGAAAAACCGGTCTCGAAAGGGAAGGTCATCCGATTCTCCTCAGCTCGTCCAGCATCGCCTCCGCCGTTCGAATGACCTGGGCGTTTGCCGCATAGGCCTGTTCGATGGCGATGAGCGCCTGGAGTTCGCGATCCGTATCCACGCCGAGGCGCGCGGCCTCGTCGCTGGCCAGCGCGTTGCGGCTGGTCTCCGCACTGCTGCGGGCGGCGTCGGCTGCCACACGGTCGGTGGAGAAGCTCTCCCCGAGGGCGGCGAGACGATCCGAGAACGAAAGCGCCTCCGGTGCGGCGGCGACGCCGGGTGCCGGCGCGGCCCGGGCTAGCGCCTCGGCCAGGGCGCGTGGAACCGTGTCGTTACTGACCGGCCCCTCCGCTGCAGCGCCCAGCCCATCCCGCAGGCGCCAGAGCGCGCCGCCCGCGTCCGGGTCCACGGCGGCGTTCACCGCGAGACGGCCGGCAAGCCCCGCTGCAGGCGGGGAGGCGAGCGCGGCGCCGCCATCGGTGAAGAGCCCCGGATCCCCCGGTGCCAGTGTCGCATCAAGTGCTGGGTCGGCGAGGCGGGTGGCAAGCTCCGCCGCCGCGCCATCGAGCCCGGCGGTGAAGGCCGGCACCACCTCGTCCCGCAAGGCGAAGAGGCCGGCGAGCGCGCCACCGGAAACCGCCTGGGCGCCCGTGCTGCCCGGGGTGATGTTGGTCGTGCCGACCGTGAGGCCCGAAAGTGCGCCTGCGCCGTTGTCGTAGACCATCTCGGGCCCGATCGTGGGCGTCGGTGTGAAGGCGATCTCCCGCGCACGCGCGCCGACGAGCAGGGCGCCCTCGGCGGTCCGCAGCTCGATCGCGCCATTGTCCTGGGTGT
>JBCBHB010000765.1:0-1647 GCA_038526025.1 Pseudomonadota bacterium | reverse complement strand
CCATCGGCGAGCAGCGACAGCCCCATCAGCATCATGACCAATTCGAGCAAGCACAGCACCGCCACCACACCCAGCGCGATGGCAAAGGGCGCCAGTTCCGGCGCGAGAAGCAGGCCAAAGCTGGACATCACGACCCTCCTGCGCAATATTCTTCATTCACATGCAGGAAATGTCCTGCATAGCATTATACTGCATATATAGTGCAAGATCAGGCGCCTGATAAGAGGATTCGGCCAGAAAATGATCGTCCGCCAGCAGATCTCCGCCGCCCGTGCCCTCCTCGGCTGGTCGCGGCAGGACCTTGCCAACCGTTCGGGTGTCTCGCTGAGAACGCTGGCGCGCTTCGAGGGCGGGGAGGGCGACATTACCACGACAAAGCTTGCCCGGCTCGAGGATGCGTTGCTGTCCGAAGGGGTCGACTTCATCGATGGCGGGGTCACCGTCGACCGCCTGAAGCGCCGCCGCCCGGCCTGAGGGGGGCGCGGCTGGCGGGCGGGCCGCTGAGGGCGCGAAGCGCCTGAAGCCGGGGCGTCCGTCCAGCCCGCCCCATCCCACCGCAGACTGCCCCCGACCGCAGCGCGCTACACCCCGCCGATATCGGGGATCGACGCGAAGGCCTCCCGCAAGGCGCCGGACCATCGATCGGCGATATCGGTGAACTCCGCGTCGTCCGCCTCGATCCGCCGGTTCACCGCGAAGCGCTGCTCCCCGGCCCGGATGACCGACAGGTCGAGCGGCATGCCCACGGAGAGGTTCGAGCGCAGCGTCGAGTCCATCGAGACATAAACCGCCTTCAACGCCCGGCTCAGCGGCGTCTCCGGCGTGATCACCCGGTCCAGGATCGGCTTGCCGTATTTGTGCTCGCCAATCTGGAGATAGGGGCTGTCGTCCTCGGCCTCGATGAAGTTGCCGGGGCTGTAGACCATGAAGAGCCGGTGGTCCCCGCCCGCCCGCTGCCCCGCGACGATGATGGAGGCATCGCCGGCCGCGCCATGCTCGTTCAGCGCCTCTCGATACTTGTCCTGCATCGCACCCATGTACTCGCCGATCAGCTCGGCCACGCGATAGAGGCTCTCGGCGTTCAGGATCGTCTCGACGTCCTCACCGCCCGCCGCGCGCTTCAGGGCCGTGTCCACCTGCGTGACGACGCCCTGGGTGATGGAGAGGTTGCCCGCGGTCATCAGGCAGATCGCCCGCTCCCCGTCGATGCCCCAGGTGAACATCTTCTTGAAACGCGAAACATTGTCGACGCCCGCATTCGTCCGCGTGTCGGAGAGGCAGACGAGGCCCGCCCTGAGCTTCAGCGCCACGCAATAGGTCATGCCCACCCCCGGGTTCATCGATCGGCGCCCAGCCCGACGAGCCCGGCGAACCGTGCGAGCCCGGGCGGCGCTGAGGGAAGCGCTACGCCCAACGGCGCCGCCACACAACGCCGAAGCGCACCGGTGCGATCGAAGGCAGATCACACAAGGCCCGCCTCCCAGACCTGTGGGCCTCCCGGCGCCATCCCGAACGATTTCTCAAAAAAAGTCACGCGAACCTGAACCGTTTTGAGACTGCCCCGCACTCACTGACAATCGCCGCCTGAACAACCCCGCCCGATCGATGCGGACCACGAAGTCAACCCCGGAGTTGGCGGCGACTGAA
>JBCBHB010000764.1:0-1649 GCA_038526025.1 Pseudomonadota bacterium | reverse complement strand
ATGATCGCCGTGCTGGCGCTCGAGTACCTGTTCATGCCGGGCGGCATCGTGCAGGCGGCGCTTGCCATGCGCGAAGGGCGGATGACCGGCACGGCGGGCATCGCCGGTGCGCAGGTGGTCGTGCAGAACCTGCTGACCGTGGCGCTGGTTCTCGCCACCGCGCATCCCCTCGCTATCGTCCTGCCCAAGGTGCTCTCGGCGCCGGTCTGGCTCATCGGCATGCGAAGGCTGCGCCCCTGGCGGGCCGATCGAACGGTGCCACCGGCTCCAATCCGGCCCTTCCTGTCCTATGGCGTCCCGGTGGTCGGTATCGAGCTGCTGAAGGCACTTCGGCTGCACGCAGACAAGCTGGTGATCGGCGGACTGCTCGGGCCCGAGGCGCTTGGGATCTACTTCTTCGCCTTCAACGCGGGCCTCGGGCTGGCAACCTCCGTCGCGCAGGCCTTCTCCATCGTGCTTCTGCCGCATCTGAGCCGCGCGGCGGATCGTGGCATGGCTCTGGGCGGTGCCATGCGGGTGGCGCTGATGCTGCTGGTCCCGCTGGTGCTGGCGCAAGCGGCGCTCGCCCCGTTCTACGTGCCGCTGCTCTTCGGCGACCGCTGGGTCGATGCGGCGCCCCTTGTCAGCGTCCTCTGCCTCATGGCGGTGCCCCAGATCCTGTGGTCCGGGGCCGCGCAAGCGCTGCGCGCCGCGGCGCGGACGGGGCGAGAGTTTCTGGTGACCGCCACACTGGCAGCCTGCCTGATCGCAGGCACCGCGCTCGCGGCGCCCCATGGCCTGATGGCCATCGCCACGACCCAGGTCGTGATCGCCGCGGCGGTTCAGCTGAGCGCAGCCTGGCCCGCAATTGCCGCCGCCTTACACCGCAACCGCTTCGCTCAGGAGGCCTGAGGCCATGCCGACCCCTGCCATCTCCGTGGTGATGCCCTGCTACAATGCGGCAGGGACACTCCAGGAAACCCTTACCAGCTTGCAGGCCCAGACCCTCGAAAACTGGGAGCTGATCGCGGTTGACGACGGCTCAACCGATCGTACGGGGGACCTCCTCGTCGGGGCTGCGGACGATGAACCGCGGATCCGTGTCCTGCGCCTTCCGAATGGCGGGCCCAGCCGGGCACGCAATGTGGGTGTCCTCGGCCTCGCGCGCAGCCCACTCATCGCGTTTCTCGACGCGGACGACCTCTGCCGGTCGCAGCGTTTGGCACGTCTCGTCGATCATTTCGCCAATCATCCTGATTGCGCTGCGGCCTATGCCCGGGTGAGTTTCTTCCGCACGCACCCAGACCAGCCGGACACGACCTCGGCCGTCAGGCGGCACCCGCTCGACGCGTCGGTTCTGCTTGGTGAGAACCCGGTCTGCACGACGTCGAACCTCGCCATGCGCCGGCATGTCTTCAGTGCTTTGGGTGGGTTCGACGAGCACCTCGCGCATCATGAGGACGTCGACCTGCTGCTGCGGCTCGCGGCCAGCGGCGGGCGGATCGAGGGGATCGATGAGGTCCTTGTCGACTACCGCATGTCGGAACACGGGCTCTCGGCCGATCTGGATGCCATGCGCGCGGGCTGGCGGAGCACGCTCGAGAGCTTCGCGGCATACGCCCCGATCGACCGGGCGATCGGGCGCCGGGCTGAGGCGATCCACCTCCGCT
>JBCBHB010000763.1:0-1651 GCA_038526025.1 Pseudomonadota bacterium | reverse complement strand
GGCCGCTGCCCCACCACCTTGCCCGTACGCGCATTCACCGCCACCCGGTACGGCTTGTTCCGCCAGCGGTAGCTCGCGAGCCAGACGGGCAGAAGCACGTGCTTGAAGGTCACATGGTCGTAGCGGGCGGAAAGCTGCAGCACCCGCTGCTCGTCCCCCCCGATATCGCGGCGTGCGAGCTGGTGCAGCCAACGCTCCATCGCCTCCGTCGCCTGGCCGAACCCTTCCTCCAGGTGGAGCGACGGCGCTTCCGCATCGAAGCCCGAGAGATAGGCGGTGTCATAGGCCAGCATGCCTGCGAGGTCCCACTCGCCGTTTCGTACCTCCGCCTTCTTGCCGAACTCCGTCAGCGTCGCCGTTGCCGGCACCAGCACATCGTCGAAGCGTTCGGACACACGGCCCGAGACGCTCGTCCAACGGATCCGACGCACCCGCTCGGTGGACGTCTTGCCGTTGCGGGTGACTGTACGGGACACATAGTAGGCGTCGCCTCGCTGGCCGCGGTAGCGCGCGCTGCCCGCGGCATCGAAGGTGTAGTGGGGCACGTAGACGCCCCGCAGCGGCCGGTTCGCCTCCGCCCATTTCTTGAGCCCGTTGGGTGCGAACCACAGCCCCTTGAGCCAGGTCTTCAGCTTGTCTTTCGCCTCACGCTCCTGCAGCGCGAAGGGGAGAAGCCCCTGCGGCGCCGGGTGGCGATGGTCGTGCGTCGCTTCCTTGGCGAGCGGTGTGGCGCAGAACGGGCAATCCCCGGCCAGCCGCTCGTCCCCCAGTGTCACTTCCGCGCCACAGCCGGGGCAGCGTGTGGTCGTCGTCGTCTCGATCGTATCCGACCCGCGCCCGGCGGCGGCCAGCTCGCGCAGGGCTTCATCGAGGTCCCTTTCATAGAGCGCGCCTTGCGAGGGCGTATCTGCATCTTCCTCGGTAACGACACCGTCGCCCTTCCAGGCGCGCGGATCGAAACTGGCGTCCCAGGGACGGGCTTGCTGGCGCGCGGCGCCCTCCGCGCGGTCGCTGGCGGGCGGCGCATCGGGCAGTGCGGGCGGTTGCTGCCCCACGGCGTTCACAGTGCCGCAATAGGGACAGCGCAGGCTGTCGACACCCGGGCTGTAGGCCAGCTGGGCGCCGCATTCGGCGCAAGGAAAGCCGCCGCGCATGCTCATATCCAGATCCCGAACGAAGCTTCCATTCATCCGCCCCCGGCCCTTCCAGCGCCGAGGATGGGGCCCCATGAAGCAGGGCTTTGCGATGAACCGTCAGGCCGGCGGGGGCGGGGGTGGCGGCGGCGCGATGGTGAAGAGTTGCGCGAGCGGCGGTACCTCGCCCGCTTTCGTCCACCCGGACATGCCGGCGGACCATACCATCGTATCCCGGCTGAAGCGCCCTTCCCCCATCATCCGGCCGAGATCGGCGCGGCTGTAGGGGCCGTGCGTCGCGCCATTCTCGGCCACGTGCCACACCGTCTCCTGTGGTGGCGGGGGCGGTGGCGGCGGTGCGGCGGCGGGTTGCCGGGGGGCCGCGCCCCAGGGGCTCGTACCGCCCGCGCCGCCCTGGCTTGCCCCGAAGGCGCCTGCCATCTGGTGACCATTCGCCATGCAGAGGCCCGCGCCCAAGCCGGCTCCCATTGCCTAGCCGCCCTGGCCCGGGTTCTCTG
>JBCBHB010000762.1:0-1651 GCA_038526025.1 Pseudomonadota bacterium | reverse complement strand
GCCGAACCCACATCCTGGCCCGAGAGGTTGAGATAGAGGCCCGAGAAATCGATGCCGCCGGTAAAGAGCCCGATGATCGGGTTGATGATGTCCTCGACGAAGCTTGTGACGATCGTCGTGAAGGCCGCGCCGATCACGATGCCGACACCCATGTCGACCACATTGCCCTTGACGGCAAAGTCCTTGAACTCCTGAAGCATCAGGTCCCTCCGTTATGTTTGTGGCCGCCACGATGAGCGCCCCAACGGTGAACGCAAGCGTAAATGCATCGAGAGTGTCGCCCGGGGCACGGCCTCAACCGCGAAGCGTTGCCCCTGTGGCAGCGCCGACACCGGCAACCACCTTCTCGGCCACGGCGTCGATCTCCTTCTCCGTCAGCGTCTGCTGGCTCGGCTGGAGGCGGACGGTGATCGCGACGGACTTCATGCCGGCGCCCAGCTGCTCGGCCGCCCGCTTGCCTTCGAACACATCGAAGACCCGCGCGCTCTCGATCAGCTTCTTCTCAGCCGCCCGGGCCGCGCGCAGGATCGCCTCGGCCTCCGTCCGCTCCGGCACCACGAAGGCGAAGTCCCGCTCCACCGCCTGCAGGTCCGACACGCTGAGCGCCGCGCGCCCCGTGCCCTTGCGCTTCGGGAAGGGCGCGTTGGCCAGCATCACCGTCGCCGCCACGGCCGGCCCATTCACGTCCAGCGCCTCGAGCACCTTCGGGTGCAACTCACCGAACACCGCCAGCGTGTTCTTCGGGCCGAGCTTCAGCGCCGCCGAGCGGCCGGGATGGAACCAGTCCGGCGCCTCGCCCGCTGCCACCGAAACCTTCGCGGTGTCGAGGCCGATGGCCGCGAGGCAGGCCAGCGCGTCCGCCTTCGCGTCGTAGAGGTCCACGCCCCGGCGCTCGGCACCCCAGTGCCGCGGCCCCGCCTGGCCCGCGCGCAGCGACACGGCCTCCACCGCCTGCTCGCCCGGCTCCGGCCCATGGAAGGCCGGGCCCACCTCGAAGAGGCCGAGCTCGGTCGCCCCGCGCGCCTGGTTGCGCGCCGCCGCGGCCAGCAGGGCCGGCAGCAGGCTCGGCCGCATCTCCGCCATCTCAACGGAGATCGGGTTCTCGAGCTGCATGAGCGGGTTGCCCCCGCCGAAGAGTGCCGCCTCCTTCTCGGAACAAAAGGCGTAGTGGACGCATTCGTTGAGCCCGCGCCCCGCCATCGCCCGCCGCGCAGCGCCCTCGCGCCGCTGCATCGGCGTCAGCACCGCGCGCGCCACGCCCGTCTCGACCCGGGGCAGCGGCACGGAGGGCAGCTTGGCGAGGGACGCGACGCGCGCGATCTCCTCCACCAGGTCCGCCTCGCCATGCACATCCGGCCGCCAGGGCGGCACCGACACATCGAAGCCCGCGCCTGCCTCGGTCACGCCGAAGCCCAGCGCCTCGAGGATGCGCCGCTGCTCCGCCACGGGGATCTCCAGGCCCACCAGGCTCGAGACCCGCGCAGGGTCGAGCCCGTAGCTGCGGCTCGTATCGGGCACAGCACCCGCGACCACGACCTCCGAGGGCTCGCCCCCGCAAAGCTCCAGGATCAGCGCCGTCGCCTGCTCGAGCCCGTCCAGCGTGAAGGCCGGGTCGATCCCGCGCTCGAAGCGGTAGCGCGCATCCGAGTTG
>JBCBHB010000761.1:0-1667 GCA_038526025.1 Pseudomonadota bacterium | reverse complement strand
GCGGCGGGGGCTGGGGCACGAAACTGCTCGAGCTCGCCGAGGAGATCGCGCTCGGCATGGGCTGCAAGGAGCTCTCCATCATCGTTGCCGACAACAACACCGGCGCCCGCCGTCTCTACGAACGCTTCGGTTTCCGCGAGGCGGACCGTCGCGCGATGGTGAAGGGCGAGTGGCAGAGCGAAGGGACCGAATGGGTCCTGATGCGGAAGCCGATCTCCTAGCGGTGGCACGAGGCGCAAGCGACACTCGGAAAACAAGGCTCCGGCCCGCTTGACGGCGGGCTGGGGGCACCCGAGAACCGGGGCACCGCCAAGAAGGAGGGGCCCATGGCATTCCGGACGCTCGACGATCTCGACCTCGCTGAGAAGCGTGTGCTCATCCGTGTCGACCTGAACGTGCCCATGAAGAACGGGCAGGTGACGGACGATACCCGCATCCGTGCCCATGTGCCCACAATCGCCCACGTCATGCGCCATGGCGGGCTGCCGATCCTGCTCGCCCATTTCGGCCGGCCAAAGGGCCAGGTGAATGCCGATCTCTCGCTTGGTCAGGTGGCGGACACCCTGCAGGCAGACCTCGCCAAAGCCGCCGACGCACCGAACGTGATGGTCGCGCCGGACTGTGTGGGCCCGCTTGCCGAGGAAGCGGTGGAGCGGCTGACGAAGGGCCAGGTGCTGCTGCTGGAGAACACCCGGTTCCATCTCGGTGAGGAGGCCAACGATCCGGATTTCGCCGACCAGCTGGCGGCGCTCGGCGATGTCTACGTGAACGATGCCTTCTCCGCAGCGCACCGCGCCCATGCCTCGACCGAGGGGGTAGCACGCCGCCTGCCCTCTGCCGCCGGGCTGCTGATGCAGTCCGAGCTCGAGGCGCTTGCCAAGGCCCTCGGCGCGCCCCAGCGGCCGGTCGTCGCCGTGGTGGGCGGCGCAAAGGTCTCCACCAAGCTCGCCCTTCTCGGCAATCTCATGGGTCGGGTCGACCAGATCATCATCGGCGGCGGCATGGCCAACACCTTCCTCGCCGCGCAGGGCAAAGCGGTCGGCAAGTCCCTCTGCGAGCACGAGCTCACCGGCACGGCGCGCGAGATCATGGCGAAGGCAGCCGCCGCAGGCTGCGAGATCGTTCTGCCTTCAGACGTTGTGGTGGCTCGGGAGTTTGCCGAGGGCGCCGCGAACGAAACGGTGCCTGCCGACGCCTGCCCCCCCGATGCCATGATCCTCGATGCCGGGCCCGATGCCGTGGCCGACATCCGGGCACGTTTCGAGGCTGCGCGCACGCTTGTCTGGAACGGCCCGCTCGGCGCCTTCGAGATCCGCCCGTTCAACGCGGCCACGGATGCCGCAGCCCTTGCGGCGGCGGAGTTCACCGAAGCCGGCACCCTCCTCTCGGTGGCCGGCGGCGGAGACACGGTGGCGGCCCTCAACGGCTCCGGCGCGGCGGCGCGCTTCTCCTATGTCTCAACCGCGGGCGGTGCCTTCCTGGAATGGCTCGAAGGCAAGACGCTCCCCGGCGTCGCGGCGCTCGAGATCTGACCCCCTCAGAAACGCCCTCGAATTTACGGCGAATTGTCACGACATCGAGATGGCTGCTGGCCTAGTCTCCGCGCGTCTTGCACCTGACGGAGAGAGCCATGCTTGCCTGCCTTCACACCGCCCTTCCCACGCCCC
>JBCBHB010000760.1:0-1668 GCA_038526025.1 Pseudomonadota bacterium | reverse complement strand
TGACGAAGCGGAGGAAGGGGCGCAGGAGGTGATGGTGACCCTCTGGCGCCGGGCCGGGCAGTTCGATTCCTCGAAAGCCGCCGTCAGCACCTGGCTCTTCACCATCGCGCGGAACAAGCGGATCGACATGCTGCGCCGGCAGCGCCGGCCCGAACCGGATGCGAACGACCCGATGTTCGCGCCCGATCCGGTGGAGAGCGCGGAGGTCTCGCTGGCGGGCGAAGCGCGGGACCGTCGGGTGCGGCGTGCGCTGCTGGCGCTCTCGGAGGATCAGCTCGCCGTGGTCCGCCTCGCCTTCTTCTCGGGCCTCAGCCAGAGCGAGATCGCCGAACGCCTCGGCACCCCGCTCGGCACCGTGAAGTCCCGCCTTCGCCTCAGCTTCCGCCGGCTGCGGGAAACCTTGGGCGACGAGTTCCAGATGGAACTGCACGACAGCTGACGCCGATGCCGGCGGCCCCGCCTCCCGCCGGGCGCGCTGCCTGCGGTGAGGAGAGATCATGACCGACGTCACACCGCCCGCGCCATGGGCTATCGGCAGTGCCCCGAACCCGGTGCTGGCGGAGGTCTGGCGCGGGCCGGTTCTCGAGTGCGTCCATCGCGGCGCCGTTGCGGTCGTGGGGCCGGACGGCAGCCTGGTGGAGGCGCGTGGGGATGTGGCGCGGGCGATCTTGCCCCGCTCCTCCTGCAAGATGCTTCAGGCGCTGCCACTGGTGGAGAGCGGCGCGGCGGATGCGGCCCGCCTCGGCACGGAGCGGCTGGCCCTGTCCTGTGCCAGCCATTCCGGCGCTCCCCTCCATGTTCGGGAGGTGGACGCCTGGCTGGGAGATCTGGGGCTCGACGATGGCGCCCTCCGCTGCGGAGCGCATTCGCCGCTCGATCCCGAGGCGCGGCGGGCGCTGCGCGCATCAGGGGCGGAAAACCGGCAGGTGCACAACAACTGCTCGGGCAAGCATTCCGGCTTCCTCACGCTCAACCGGCATCTGGGCGGCGGGCCGGAATACCTGGAGCTGGACCATCCGGTGCAGCAGGCTGTGCGAGCCGCTGTGGCGGAAAGCTGCGGCGAGGAGCCCGCAGGCCACGCCATCGACGGCTGCTCCGCCCCCAATTTTGCCGTGAGCCTCGAAGGGTTGGCGCGCGCCGTTGCAGGCTTTGCCCGGCCGGAAACCCATTTCACGGGCGCCCGCAGGAAGGCCGCCGAACGGCTGCGCGAGGCGATGATCGCCCATCCCGCGCTGGTCGCGGGTGAGGAGAGAGCCAACACCCGGCTGATGCGGGCCGCGCCCAGACCCATCGCGCTGAAGTCAGGCGCCGAGGGGGTGTTCGCCGCCATCCTGCCCGAACAGGGCCTGGGCATCGCGGTAAAGATCGATGATGGCTCGGACGTTGCGGCACAGGCGGCGATCGCCGCCCTGCTGGTCCGTTACGGCGCCCTAGAGGCTGAGCACCCCACGGTGCAGGAGACACTCGCCCAACCGCAGCTTAACGCGCGCGGCATCGCGCACGGCATGCGCCGGGCCGTGATTTGAGGCAGGGCGGCGCTCCGCACGCCGCCCTTCAGAGCTTACTCAGACGAAGTCCCAGACACCCGGGGCGACCTCGGTCAGCCCGTCGAGGAAGGCGATATCGTTCAGGTTCTCTTCGCTGGTGGCGAAGTTGAGCATGAGCTGG
>JBCBHB010000759.1:0-1677 GCA_038526025.1 Pseudomonadota bacterium | reverse complement strand
CTCCATCGTGCTGATGATCACCGGGGACGAGGAGGGCCCGGCGGTGGACGGGACGGCGGCGATCCTCGACTGGATGGCCGCGCATGACGAACGGGCGGATTTCTGCCTCGTGGGCGAGCCGACCTCGCTCGCGCGCCTCGGCGATCAGGTGAAGATCGGCCGGCGAGGCTCGATTACCGGGCGGCTGACGGTGGAGGGCGTGCAGGGCCATGCGGCCTATCCCGAGAACGCCGAGAACCCGCTGCCGGCGCTTGCGCGGATCTGCGCGCGGCTCGACGCAACACCGCTCGATTTCGGCTCCACGCATTTCCCGGCTTCCACCCTGGCGCTCACCTCCATCGATGTGGGCAACCCGGCGAGCAACGTGATCCCGGCGGCGGGGCGCGCGGTCTTCAACATCCGCTTCAACGACACGAAGAGCTCGGACGAGATCCGCGTCTGGGCCGAGGGTATCGCGGCTGCCGAGATCGAGGGCACGGGGCTTCATGCGGAGATCGACTGGGAGGTCTCCGGCGAGGCGTTCTACACCCCGCCCACAGGCCCGGCCGAGGTGGTGATCGCCGCGATCACCGAGCGGTGCCTCGAGACCCCGCTGCTGACCACGGGCGGCGGCACCTCGGATGCGCGCTTTATCAAGAACATGTGCCCCGTGGTGGAGTTCGGCCTCGTGGGCCAGGGCATGCATGCGGTCGATGAGAGCGTCTCGATCGAGGATGTGCGCGGGCTCTCGACGATCTACGCGGACATCCTGCGGAACTTCTTTGGTGTCTGACCGGCCGGGCCGCGGCCTTGGCCGGGTGCGGGCGGCGCTAGCCGCGCTCTGTCTCCTCGGCCTCGCGGCATTGCAGGTCCCGGCCCTGACCACGGGCTTCACGGTCTCGGGCGACGACGTCGAGGGGCTCGGCAAGGCGCTCGAGGGCTTCTGGCCCGCCGCCCTCTGGGGGATCGAGATCGCGGAGCGGGACGGCAGGCTCGGGGCGCTCACGATCTTTCCGTTGAACGCGCTCGGTTCCTGGCTGGCCGGCAACGACGTGGCGCGCTTCCTCATGGTGCTGGCGCATATCGGAGTGGCGGCCCTCTTCGGCCTGTGGCTCGCCCGGGCCTGGTGGCCCAGGGAAAGCGCCATGGCCGCCGGGGCCCTGGCCTTTGTTGCCTGGTGTGCGCTGCATCCGGTGGGGGTGCCGCATCTGCCGCCCCATGCCTTCCCGATGCAGCTGGCGCCGGTTTTCCTGCTAATCATGGCGCTGCATCTCGCCATGAGCCGGCTGCGCGGCCAGGGGGGCTGGGGCGTCGCGGCGGCGGGCGGGCTGTTCCTCTGTCTCGCGCTCAACGAATACGCCCTGCTCTTCGGCGCGGCCATCATCGGCGCGGGCTGGCTGCGGCGCTTCATGGCGGGCGCCGGGGGTATCGGCGCGCGGATCGGCGAGGTTTGGCAGGCCCGGGCCACGCGCCTCGAGGCCATCGCGCTCGTGCTGGCACTGCTGCCGCTCGCGGCTTACCGGCTCTGGAGCGGCGGGGCCTATGAAGGGGTGTCGGGCGACGGGCTCGCCTATCCCGACCGTATGGCGCTCGCGGCCCTCGGCCATGTGGCGGCGAGCACGGCGCTGCCCGAGTTTCGCGCGGCGCTGCTGGATGTGTCTTGGCAAGGCGCGCTTTCCGCGGCCGTGCGGGGGGTGC
>JBCBHB010000758.1:0-1678 GCA_038526025.1 Pseudomonadota bacterium | reverse complement strand
GCAGGTGCGCACGCTTCTGCCTGTCGAGACCACCTCCACCCGCACGCGGGCCGTGCGCCTGTCGGTCGAGGGCGCGCTCCCGGCGAGCGCCACAGCCACGGGCCGGGCCGTCACCCTGCGCGTGCCAATCAGCGCCCCCCGCACCGCCCCCGTCCTGCCGAAGGACGCGCTGGTGCAGAAGGGCGGCGGCTGGATGGTTTTCGTTGCCGATGGCGGGGCGGCAAGCCCGCGCGATGTGGGCCTCGGCCAGTCCGCCGGGGAGTTCATCGAGGTGATCTCCGGCGTCAGCACCGGGGAGCATGTGGTCGTCCGCGGCAACGAACGCCTCCGCACTGGCCAGGCCATCGCCCCGCGTCTCAGCGATGGCACGCTTCTCGGCGCGCCCGGGGAAGAGCCCGCCGCGACCGAGCCCGCACCCGCCGAGCAGGGCGCTGAGGGCGACGACAGCGACGCCCAGGCCGCGGCCGAGGTGCCGAGCGGGGCCGCCGGGGCCGCCACGCGGGAGGGTGCCGCCAACGGCGGCTGAGCGCCATGGACCCCATCCGCATCGCCATCGAACGGCCCATCGCCGTCGTCGCCGCCGTGCTGATGGCCGTGATGTTCGGCGCCCTCGCCCTCACGCAGATCCCTATCCAGCTCATCCCGGATGTGCGCAAGCCCGTCCTCGAGATCGAGACCAACTGGCCCGGTGCTGCGCCGGCGGAGGTGGAGCGCGAGATCGTCAACCCGCAGGAGGACGAGCTGCGTGGTCTCGAGGGGCTCGAGACCATGATCTCCCGGTCCGAGACCGGGCGCGCCCGCGTCACCCTCGAATTCGCGATCGGCACCAATATGGACCGGTCGCTCCTGCTCGTCGCCAACCGCCTAGACCGTGTGACCGGCTACCCTGAAGAGGCGGACGAGCCGACGCTCGACACCTCCGGCGCCGACGACAACCCCATCGCCTGGATGATCCTGCAGCGCGTGCCGGGGAACGATCGGCCGATGCAGCAATATGGCGACTTCGCCAACGACGTGATCAAGGAGCGGCTCGAGCGCGTGGAGGGCGTCGCCCTCGTCAACGTCTTCGGCGGGGTCGAGCGCGAGCTTCAGATCGTCATCGACCCCGAGCGGCTGGCGCAGTACCGCCTCACCATTCCCGAGGTCGTCTCGAAACTCCGTGCCGAAAGCATCAGCCTATCCGCAGGCGATGTGGACGAAGGCAAACGCCGTTACGTCGTCCGCGCCGAAGGCGAGCTCAACGAGGTCGACGCCGTCGGCGAGGTCGTCCTCCGCTCAGGCTCGGTTGACGCACCGACGGGCAGCATCGCCGGCCGCGTCTTCGTTCGTGACATCGCCACGGTGCAGTTCGGCTACAAGGAGCCTACTGCGCGCATCCGCCAAAAGGGTGAGCCCTCCATCGCCATCAATGCCATCCGCGAGAACGGCGCGAATGTCATCCAAACCATGGAAGGCATACGCCAGGCGCTCGACGAGTTGCGCTTTTCGGAGCTGGAGCGCGCGCAGCTGACCATCGAGCAGGTCTATGACGAGACGATCTATATCGACGGCGCCATCGAACTCGTGATCTCCAACATCTGGATCGGCGGCTTGCTGGCGGCCGGTATCCTGTTGATTTTCCTGCGCTCTCCACGGGCGACGCTGGTGATCTCCCTCGCCATCCCGGTCTCCATCGTTG
>JBCBHB010000757.1:0-1682 GCA_038526025.1 Pseudomonadota bacterium | reverse complement strand
GCACCCCGAGGTCATGAACGCCATGAAGGCGGCCATCGACCAGTGCGGCGCCGGTTCGAGGTGGTGCCGTGCCGCGTGGCGCGGGGGAACTGGCCCTGATGGCGCTCGAGCTCGCAGAAGACGCGGTAGCGGCCTTCGTCATGCAGATCGTCGATGCGCGCTTGGAAGAATGCTTCGTAGTCCATTGGTCCCAGGGCTCCTTAGTCAGGCGGGTTTCGGGCTGGCCGTACCGCCCTTCTCGTTGCTGGCATCGCCGCCGACACCAGGTACATATGCCCGGCGGTTGGCGATGACGCCAGTACCGGACGCTTTGCCGCGACTGTCTGCGGCAGCATGGTCTCCAGGTTTCGTGAACGCATCGCTGGCGCGGGGTGCGGCGGATGCGTCCCGTTCGAGGAACCAGCGCCAGAGCGCGCTCTCCCGAACGGGCAGGATGAGGAACCAGTGCTCCGCGATGCCGAGCACCAGCAGCGTCCAGAAGAGCGCGTAGGCCGTGGCATGGAACGCATCGAGCTCCGGCGACGCCGCGCGCCAGGCGACCAGCGTGGCGAGTGCCGTGGCGGCCGTGATCGTGAGCGGCAGCAGCGCCGTGAAGGGGCGCACGCGGAAATAGCTTTCGAGATGCGCCAGCGGGCGCGGCAGCATGGCCGTGGGCGGGTAGGGCACGCCGAGAAAGAGGTTGAGCTTGGCGGAGATGCGCAGGCCCATGAGGAGCGCGAAGCTCCACGCCCCGGTCTGGTTCGGGGCGCCCCAGACCATGGCCAGCAGCAGGGCGCCGACCAGCAGGATCGCGAGTTCGTGCCAGAGCAGCGTGCCAAGGGCGAGGCCGAAGCGGCGGATGCCGCGGGCGCCCGGCGGGCAGGGGCGGGTGACGGGGCCGGCGATCAGCCCCGTGAGGAAGGTAAGCTCCACGAAGCCCCAGGCGCCGAGGCCGCAGAGGAAGGAGAGATAGGCGGCCTCCACCGTGGTTGCCCCGCCGAGCGCGGCGGAGCCGCCGAGGGACGCCACAAGGAGCGCCAAGGCCCCTGCAAGGACCGTGACCTTGCCCGCCAGCCCGCCCATGGCGGCGCCCATCCGGGCGAGCCAGATGAGCGCGCCGGTGCTGAACCACCACAGGAAGAGGGCGGCCAGCACGGCGAGAAGGGCGGGGGAGAGGGCGGTCATCGCAGGGGGTGCCTCACCTCACCAGACGGGCTCGAGACGCACATCCTCCGGCAGCCGGTTCTCCTTCACCGGGCGGAGATACATGCGCGCGAAGATGGCGGCGGCGCGGAGGCCGAGGCCGGCGCGGCGCACCGCTCCGATCGGGCCTTTGCAGCGCGCCATCTTCTCGTTCACCGCGGCCAGCCGGTCGCAGTCGGCGTAGAAGGCGTCGGAGAGATCGATCTCGATGGGGAAGCACTGCTTCGAGATCTCGGAGGTGAGCGCGATGACGCGACGGTCGTAGTCGTCGATGTCCACACCCAGCGCCTTGTGGAAGGCGGGGCGCATATGGTCGCGGATCCACATCGTCGAGAAGACGGCGATGAGGAAGAAGCGGATCCAGAGCTTGTTGGTGCCCGAGGTCAGCTTCGGATCGGCCCGCATCAGGAGCGCGAAGGCCTCGCCGTGGCGGAACTCGTCGTTGCACCACTCCTTGAACCACTTGAAGATCGGGTGGAACCGCTTGTCCTGGTTCTTCT
>JBCBHB010000756.1:0-1683 GCA_038526025.1 Pseudomonadota bacterium | reverse complement strand
GGCGAAGAATCCGCGATGATCGAGTCGATCGAGGGCAAGCGCGGCCTCCCCCGCCATCGCCCGCCTTACGTGGCGCAGGTCGGCGTGTTCGACCGGCCCACCCTCGTCCACAATGTCGAGACGCTGCTCTGGGTCGCGCGCATCTGCCGCGAAGGGCCGGCATGCCTGAACGCGACGGAGAAGAACGGCCGCAAGGGCCTGCGCAGCTACTCCGTCTCGGGCCGCGTGGCGAAGCCGGGCATGTACGTCCTGCCCGCCGGCTCCACGATCACCGACATCATCGAGGCGGCCGGCGGCATGGCCGAGGGGCACGTCTTCAAGGCCTATCAGCCCGGCGGCCCGTCATCCGGCATCCTGCCCGCCAGCCTCTCGGATGTGCCGCTCGACTTCGACACCCTTCAGCCTCACGGCAGTTTCATCGGCTCCGCCGCCGTCGTCGTGCTATCGGACCAAGACAGCGCACGCGACGCCGCCCTCAACATGCTACGCTTCTTCGAAGACGAGAGCTGCGGGCAGTGCACCCCGTGCCGCGTCGGGTGCGAGAAGGCCGTCAAGCTGATGGAGGCGGAGCGATGGGACGAAGCGCTCCTCGAGGATCTATGTACCGTTATGGCCGACGCCTCGATCTGTGGCCTCGGCCAGGCAGCCCCCAATCCCATCCGCCTAACCATCAAACACTTCGCCGACGAGATCCGCGGCAAGGGAGATAGCGGCTGATGAGCGCAGCCCTCGCCCTCACCCTGTCGCTCGCGGTCGGGCCTGCCGCCGCGTTCCAGACGCCGGCCTGGGGCACGCCCCTCCGCCGCGCGCTGATGGACGCCGTGCGCCCCATCGTCGAGCGCGACCTCGGCGCGCCCGTCCGCTTCGTGGTGCGCGAGCTGCGGGTGGAGGGCGATCTCGGCTTCGGCTGGCTCGAGCCGCAGCGCCCCGGCGGCCGGCCCATCGTGTTCGAGGACACGCCGCTGGCCGATCTCAGCCGCGGCTCCGGCGCGGTCGACGGCACCACGGTCCACGCCTTCTACCGCCGCGAGAACGGCGCCTGGGTGGTCTACGAATGGAGCATCGGCGCCACCGATGTCTGGTGGTCCGCCGACGACACCTGCGACGAGTTCCGCGCCGTCATCCCAGAGTACTGCAGCTAAGCTCTGTAATTGATCGAGGTATGTAATGGCTCTAGTGGCGAACTTTGAAAGAAATGACGATATAGTAAATGGAATCCATCGCACAAGTGTAAATTGCCATTACGGAGTGCTTCGTACTGGGCAATCCAAATTGCTGCAGCTAAACACCTATGGTTCTTCTGATCGTGAGAACCCAGGTAAAGTAAGTCAGACAATACAGCTTGATGAGCGCACTGTCAGAGAGTTGTGGGAGATAATCACGCGGGAGTACGGGTTTACTTCCGGCGACGGCGAAGGAAAGAGCGATGCCTGACGGTGCCAAGATCCCGACCATTACCTTCACGCTCGACGGGCGCCAGGTGCAGGCCCAGCCGGGGGAGACCATCTGGCAGGTGGCGAAGCGGGTGGGCACCACCATCCCGCATCTCTGCCACAAGGACGCGCCGGGCTACCGGCCGGACGGGAACTGCCGCGCCTGCATGGTCGAGGTCGAGGGCGAGCGGAACCTCGTCGCCTCCTGCATCCGCCAGCCGCGCGAGGGCATGACCGTCACCAGCGCGAG
>JBCBHB010000755.1:0-1690 GCA_038526025.1 Pseudomonadota bacterium | reverse complement strand
CGGGTCACCGGTGGCGCCGTGGCGGACGATACATTCGCCGCCGCCGGCGAGCGGGACCAGCGCACGCTGTTCCCCATCGCTGGCGTGCTGGTGGTGCTCACGCTCCTCTTCTTCCTCCGCTCAGGTCTCATGACCCTCGCGGTGCTCACGGTGCTCGGCGTGACGATCGCCAGCGGCATCGGCCTTGCCACGCTCTTCGGGGCTTCCTTGAACGCGGCCACAACGGCGGCGCCCGTCGCCATCCTCGTGCTGGCCCTCGCCTCCGCCTTCCACGTGCTGATCGGCGCGGCCCATGCCGCCGAGAAGGCCGAGCAGCCGGATGGCGGCGTCGCTATGGTCCGCTCGCTCGAAGAGAACATCGTGCCGGTGAGTGCCGCGAGCATCACGACGGTGATCGGCTTTCTCAGCCTCAACTTCTCCGACAGCCCGCCGCTGCGCGAGATGGGCAACATCATCGCCTTCGGTACGGCCTTCTCCTGGCTCTTCTGCCTCACGCTCCTGCCGGCGCTCTTCAGCTACCTGCCGCCCGTGCGCCCGCGCGCCTTCCAAGGCCTTGCGGCGTTGCTCGACCGGATCGCCCGCTTCTCCACGCGCCAGCGTCGCGCGATCCTGCTCGCCGCCCTCGTGATCCTGCCGCTGGCGCTCATCAGCGCCTCGCGCATCGTGCCGGACGACAACTTCGTCCAGTATTTCGACGAGAGCTACGAGTTCCGCCGCGACACTGACTTCTACGAGCAGAACCTCGCGGGCCTGAACGTCATCCACTTCGCCCTCCGCGCAGGCGACGAGGCCGAGAGCGTCTACGACCCTGAGTTCCTGCGCCGTGTGGATCGCTTCTCAGCGTGGCTCGAGGCGCAGCCCGAGGTCGCGCACACAAGCGCCATCACCGAAACCATCAAGAGCCTCAACCAGGCGCTCGAAGCGGGCCGGGAGGAATACTTCCGCATTGGCGAGACGGCGGAGAAGAACGCCCAGGCGTTGTTCTTCTACGAGCTTTCCCTCCCGCCCGGGCACGATCTGAACACCGTGCTCAGCATCGACCGGTCGGAGACCAAGCTCTCCGCCTTCGTGCCCGGCCTCTCCAGCCGCGAGATCCTCGCGCTGGGCGAGCGCGGCAATGCATGGCTCGAAGAGAACGAGCCCCAGATCGCCGTTCCCGCCACCGGGCTCTCGATCGCCTTCGCCTATGTCTCCAGCCGGAACATCGAAGGCATGATCGTGGGCACCCTCGCCGCCCTTCTGCTGGTCTCCGTCGTGATGCTGATCATCTTCCGCTCCTGGCGTCTGGGTCTCGTCAGCCTCGCCCCCAACATCGTGCCCGGGCTCCTCGCCTTCGGGGTCTGGGGCGTGCTGGTGGGGCAAATCAACCTCTCGGCCACCGTCGTCAGCGCCATGACCTTCGGGATCATCGTCGACGACACGATCCATCTCGTCATGCGCTACCGCCAGGCCCGCCTCGCGGGGGCGAGCGCCGACGATGCGGTGCGCTACAGCCTTACCACCGCGGGCCTTGCCATCACGCTCACCACCTTCGCCATCGTCCTCGGCTTCGCGGTGCTCACCATCTCCGGCTTCCAGCTCACCCGCTTCCTCGGCGGCCTCTCCGGTCTCGTCGTCCTCTTCGCATTGGTGGCCGACGCCCTGATCCTCGCCGCCCTCCTCGCTACGGTTGACAGGAAGGGCAGGCTCG
>JBCBHB010000754.1:0-1691 GCA_038526025.1 Pseudomonadota bacterium | reverse complement strand
AGGCGGGTGTCCGCGACAGGAAGGCCGCCGCCCGGGCCGCGTTCTCCGCCGGCAGGGTCGAACAGGTGGCATAGACCAGGCGGCCGCCGGGCTTCACCAGCGTTGCCGCATGGTCGAGGATCGCATCCTGCTGGGCGTTGAGACGTGCGAGGTCGGCGGGGGCGAAGCGCCAGCGCGCATCGGCGTTGCGCCGCCACGCGCCGCTGCCCGAACAGGGCACATCCGTCAGCACCAGGTCGCAGGTACCCGCCAGCCGGTCGAGCGCATCGCTTGCCACCGTCTCCACCCGCGCACCGGCACGCGCCGCCCGGGGGGCAAGGTCGGCCATGCGCCGGGGCGCTGCATCATGGGCGATCAGGCGCCCCTTGCCAGCCACGGGCCCCGCCATGGCGGCCGCGAGCGCCAGGGTCTTGCCGCCACCCCCGGCACAGTAATCGAGCACCGTCTCGCCGGGGCGGGCATCCGCGAAGGCCGCAACGGCCTGGCTCGCCGCGTCCTGAAGCTCGACCAGCCCCTCGGCATAGGCCGCACTCCCGGAAACGCGCCGCGCGCCCTCCAGCACGCGCAGACAATCCGGCGCCAGCGGCCCGCGCTCCGTCAAGACACCCTCCGCCGTCAGCGCCTCCGCAGCCTCGGCCGGTGTCGCCTTCAGCCTGTTCGCGCGAAGATCCACCGGGGCGCGCTCCCCAAGCGCTGCAAGTGCAGGGGCCGGAACTTCGGCAAGCGCCGCCGCGACCCAATCGGGCAGGCTGTAGCGCAGCCCCGCCGACGCCTCGGCCAGGCGCGCCGCAGCGCCCTCCGTCGACAGTCCGCTCAGGGCCTCCGCCTCGGCCGGCGTAAGCGCAGCCGGTGCATGCGGGCCCGCGCCCGCAATCGCCTCCGGCGCCCAGCCCGCCAGCACCGCGCCCGCCAGCACCGCCACCCGCGGCCGAAACCGCTCGAGCGCGCTGCCGGGATCCCCGCCCCCGCCGAGCCATTGGAGCGCCCGCGCCCGGCGCAGCACGCCATAGGCGATGTCCGCGATGGCATGCCGGTCGCCCGACCCTGCGAACCGATGCGCCCTGCCCCATGCCGCCAGCACCCGGTCGAGCCCCTGAGTGCCGGCCGCCCACGCCTCCAGCACCTCGATCGCCGCCTGATGGCGTGCAGCGGGCGTCAAGCGTCCATTCCTGCATCTTGCGCATGACTGCCATGCGCACTGCAGCGATCAAGGGAAAGTGAGCATGCCTTCACCACCCATCCCCGCTCCATACCTCTCGCACATGCGAAGGCCGCGGCGCTCCCGCCCCGGCCGGGAAGGCAAGAGGAGGATACCATGTCCGCCAGCAACGCCACGCTCCACACCCGCGAAACCGCCCCCGAAGGCTCGAAGCCGCTGCTCGACGGCTCGGTCAAGGCTTTCGGCATGATCCCCAATCTCCACGCCGTTATGGCCGAGAGCCCGGCCCATCTCGAAGCCTACCAGGCGCTCCACAGCCTCGTGGTCGGCAAGTCGGCCTTCGACGCGACCGAGCGCACGGTGGTCTGGATGACCATCAATGTCGAGCATACCTGCCATTACTGTGTGCCCGCCCATACCACCATCGCGCAGATGGACAAGGTCGACCACGGCATCGTGGACGCGCTGCGCACCGCAAGCCCGCTCGCCGACGCGAAGCTCGAGGCGCTCCGCCAGTTCACCCTGAGAGTGC
>JBCBHB010000753.1:0-1700 GCA_038526025.1 Pseudomonadota bacterium | reverse complement strand
GCTCGCGCTCGGGCCAGGTGCTCTTGATGTAGGCAAGCACTGCGACTATTTCGGCATCGGACAGGATGCCCTCGAAGGCGGGCATATCGCTTTCATAGCCTGGCACGACGGCGCCGAGCCCAAGTTTCGTGATTGTGAACAGTGGCCGGTCGGCATGGTGCCAGGTATGGCCGCTCGCGTCGTGCGGCGGCGCGGGCATCCGGCCATTTTCATTCCGCCTGCGCCAATCCGGCTGTCCTTCCAGGTTCGCACCGTGGCAGGAGGCACAATTCGCCGCATAAAGGTCTTGCCCAATGGCCACCTGTTCAGCCGTCACCGGCGTACCCAGAAAGGTCAACCCTTCCGGGATGTTCTGCCCTTCGGCCGCCATGACCCAGGCGACCAAGCCCGCGACCAGAGCGAGGACGCCCCCGGAAAACAGTCCGACGCGCCTCATGCCGGTCTCCGCAAGTATTTGATCAGGGCCGCCGCCGCGAGGATCAGCACCGCAATCAGCAGAAGGAAGGCGAGCCCGCCACCCAGCATCATGCCCATCATGGGGCCACCCATCATCTGGCCCATGCAATCGCCCATGAAGCCCGTTCCCGGGCCGTCTACAGTTCCGTTCATGTCGAACTCCTTATGTGCTTCAGGATTGCCCGGACCACTAGGCAAAGTGCTGCCACGGCCAGAATGGGACCGAGCGTCATCGCGAGGATCGCAAACGCGGTCCCCAGCGTGTCAGCCATCAGGCCCGCGCCGTCATTCATCGGAATAGACCGCCACACCCTCCGGCCCGAAGGAATAGGTGCGCAGGGTGCCTGTCTTGGCCGGTGCCATGCCCGGGGCATTGCCGGGCATGCCGGGCAACGTAATTCCTGTGATGGCGGGGCGCTCCTCGATCAGCCGTTCGATGATCTCGGACGGAACAAGGCCACTGACAACATAGCCGTCGATCATGGCGAGGTGGCAGCCGATCCCGCGCTCGGGCACGCCCATCTCGACGGACCGGCGGTCGAAATTGCGATCGTCGATCACGGTGACCTCGAAGCCCTCGTTCCGAAGGTATTCGGCATAGGCGTCGCAGCAACCGCAGCCGGGATCGCGCCAGATGGTGACGGGCTCGGCGGCGAAGGCCGGGGTGGCAAGGGCGAGGAAAGTGGTCAGAGCAATACGTTTCATGTTTGGTCCTTTCAGGTGGTGGAGAGCGCGGCCCAAGCGGTGCCGCCATCATGGCTAAGGAGCACGCCGTCCGCGGTGGCGGCGGCGATCCGGGATGGCTCGGTCGGATGAATGGCAAGCGCGGATGCGGCGATGCCGGAAACCCGTGCCCAGCTCACACCGCCATCGGCGGAGGCCCAAAGGCCCGAGGGCAGCCCGGCGACAAGTCGTTCCGGGGCAGCCATTGCCGAGGCGAGAGCCAGTACCGGCTCGCCCTCGGGCAGCGGGGCCTCGGGCGCGGGCGGCGTGCCCGCGACCAGCGCATCCATTGCGTCGCTCGCCACCACCTCCTGCCAGCGGCAGAAGCAGTCGGGCACGCGGGTCAGGCCGCGCTCGGTTCCCGCGTAGAGCCAGATGCCGCCCATGCCTGAGGCGAGATTGACAGAGGCGAGCGTCAGCACCTCGCGCTCGGCCTCAGCGATCCAGGGGCGGTCCATCACGAGTGACCAGTTTTCCCCCGCGTCGTCGCTGGCGACGGGCTATGGCGCAGCGAAGACGCG
>JBCBHB010000752.1:0-1710 GCA_038526025.1 Pseudomonadota bacterium | reverse complement strand
CGTTCGAGGCGGTCTTCGTGAATGACGGCTCGACGGACGGAACGGCCGACGCCATCGCCGAGGCCCGCAAGCGCCACCCCTGGCTGCGCGAGCTGCGCCACGGCAGTCCTTCCGGCCAGTCCGCCGCCGTGCGCTCGGGCGTGATCGCGGCGGCCGCCCCGATCGTCTGCACCATCGACGGGGACGGGCAGAACCCCCCGGCCGAGATCCCGAAGCTTGTAGCGCCCCTCATCGCCGTGGATGCAGACCCGCAGCTCGGCCTTGTCGCGGGCCAACGCGTGGACCGGCAGGACACGACCTCGAAGCGCCTCGCCTCCCGCGCCGCCAACACCCTGCGCGCCCGCCTTTTGCGGGACGAGACACGGGACACGGGCTGCGGGCTGAAGGCCTTCCCCCGGGCGCTCTTCCTGCAGCTGCCGTTCTTCGACCACCTGCACCGCTACCTCCCGGCCCTCGTGAAGCGGGAGGGCTACCGCGTGGAGCTTGTCGATGTGAGCCACCGGGCGCGGGAAGCCGGCACTTCGAAATACACCAATCTCGGCCGCGCCATCGTGGGCGTGACCGATCTCTTCGGCGTCTGGTGGCTGATCCGCCGCAGACGCCTCGCCGAGGTCACCCATCTCGACGCGCCCGCGGAGCAGTCGGGCCCATGAGCTGGCTCGCCAATGCGCTCGGCGCCGAGAGCGGCTACGAGCTTGCCTGGATCCTCGTGGGGCTCGGCGGCCAGGCGCTCTTCATGATGCGCTTCCTCGTGCAGTGGATCGCGTCGGAGAAGGCAAAGCGTTCGGTCGTACCCGTCGCCTTTTGGTACTTCTCCATCGGAGGTGCAGCCGTCCTCCTCGCCTACGCCATCTGGCGGGCGGACCCGGTCTTCATCCTCGGCCAGTCCCTCGGCTTCTTCATCTATGGCCGCAACCTCTGGCTCATCCACGCCGAGCGCCGCCGCAACCGGCTGCTGGGCTCGACGGGGGGCGATACGGACGGATGACGGATACGGGTGAGATTGACACCCGGTGACATCGAAAGTTGACACGGCCATCATCGCAGCATCATCGCGTGGGCCGACGCTCTCTCGGCACACAACCACGACGGGAGATGCACCGATGTCCGCGATACCCTGCCTTGCCAGGCTGCTTGTCTCCACCGCCGCCCTGCCGGCGCTTCTGCTCGCAACCAGCGCCGGGGCGAAGGACGTCGCCTATATCGGCAGCGTCGAGGCCGTTGGGGCAGCCGGGGGCGATACGGCCCGCGGCACGGTGTTCGAGGATCTCAACCGCAACAGCCGCTTCGATACGGGCGAGCCCGGCATCGCAGGCGTCATGGTGTCGAACGGCCGCGAAGTGGCCGTGACCGATGAGAACGGCGCCTACGCGCTGCCCGCCTATGGCGACATGAACCTCTTCGTCACCAAACCGGCCGGCTACGCCACCCCTGTCTCCGCCGATCTCGTCCCCCAGTTTGCCTATGTGCACAAGGAGGCGGGCTCTCCCGCGCTGCGCTTCGGCGGTATCGCGCCCACCGGGCCGCTGCCCGAGGCGATCAACTTCCCGCTCGTCGCCGATGACGTTACCGACCAGTTCGAATGCCTCGTCTTCGGCGATGCGCAGCCCTACTCGAACCGCGAAATCGGCTATGTCCGCGATACCGCCGGCGCCATGCTGGCCGCGCGGGACAACAGCGCCACCGAGTGCCTGATCTTCGAGGGCGACG
>JBCBHB010000751.1:0-1715 GCA_038526025.1 Pseudomonadota bacterium | reverse complement strand
TTGAAGCAGATGGAGCTGACGCGCACGAAGCCGTCGGTTACTCGCCGGGGCAGCAGGCGCTTATGGATGCTGAAGATCTGCTCCATGATCGGCGTATCGACCGAGACGTAGCGCGCGCTCACATCGCTGAGCGTGTAGGCGACCTTGGCCACCTGCGTGTAGGTTCGGAAGGCTTCGAAGGCCGCGAAGGCGCCGAAGAAGAGCAGGATCAGCAGCGGTGCCGTGATCACAAATTCGAAGGCGATCGAGCCCCTGTCGGCGAGGATGAAGCGGCGGGCGGAAGCGGTGATGCGGGATGCCATTGCTTACACCGGCTCGTTCTTGAAGGCTGAGTAGGAGACCAGGGCATAGCCGTTGCTTGGCGTTTCCTGCGCGAAGTAGAAGCCGAGACCGGCGCCTGGCAGCAGGAAGTCCACCAGCACGCAGGCCCGCACGAACATCAGCTCGTCCCGGCTGCCGCCGCTGTCGGCGAAGCTCGAGGCGAGGTTCACTTCGGCCTCGCGGTCGTAGCAGTCGGCGCCGTTGAAGTCGGCCGGTGTCGCTTCGTCTAAGGGAATGAGCTGCACCTTCAGCGACGTGGTGCAGTCGATCATGATGTAGGCGTTGGCGCAGACCGCATCCTTGATGGTCGTGTGGTTGACGACACCGGCGGAGGCGACGCGGATCTGGCGCATGGTCACGTCGAGGCCGCGGTCCAGCATCATCTGCTTGGTCATGAGCCAGCCCATTTCGAGATAGGCGCCCAGGATGGCCGCGAGGAGCGGGAACACGGCGGCGAACTCGAGCGATGCTGCGCCGCGGTCGTCGCGGAGGAAGGAGAGGGCGTTCTTCATCATTCCGGGGCCACCACATCTGTCACTTCGTCACCGAGGGCGACGTCGTCGATAGAGCCGTCATCTCCGCCGTCATCTCCGCCGTCGTCTCCGCCGATGTCGGAGTCCGGGCTGGCGCTGAGCTTGAGGTTCGAGATGTCGGCCACGATGGCATCGAAGGCCTCGTCGAGATTGTAACCGCCGACCTCGTAGGCCTTGTCGTCGCTCGTGGCGCATTCCTTGAGCGCACGCGCGCCTCTGCTGCCCGGCGTGATCTCGAAGGCGATGGTGTAGATGATGATCCCCACATCCTTCGCCCGGTCGCAGATCTCGTAGAGCAGGGCGTCCGGCTCGTTGACGGCGCTCAGGTCCTCGTACTGAACGAGCGTGCTGTCGCTCAGGTCGTCGACGTTCACGCCGAAGTCGGCGCCGCCGCTGCTGGCGTTCACATTGCAGCTGTTGCTGTAGAGGTAGACTTCGCCGGTGCCGGAGCCGCGCCCGCCGCAGGTCCAGCCATCGGTGTTGGTGTAGCGGCTCGGGCGACGATTGCGCCAGTAGTCGTGCGGCTCGCCCTCGACCGGGCTGCCATCCGCCTTCTTGGTGTACTGGCCTTCCAGCAGCGTGGGCGTCTGGGTGTTCCGACCGTCCGACATCACCACCAGCACCTTGATGACCGAGGACGAATAGTCCTGCGGCAGGTTGGCGGCATTGGCGGCGACGACGCCGTTGGTCTGAAACGTCGGCTGCGCGTCGCGCGTTACGGGGTCGAGCAGGGCGGTGCCCCACTTCACGCCTTCATAGACCGCCGTCCAGTTCTCGCGAGTGATGCCCTGGATTGCTGTGTTGATGGTGCCAGCGTCGCGCGAGAGGGGGACGATCGCGTTGTTGGTCTGCGGACAGCTC
>JBCBHB010000750.1:0-1728 GCA_038526025.1 Pseudomonadota bacterium | reverse complement strand
CCCGCTTCCAGCACCACGGTCGAGCGGCCGCCCCGCGCGGTCTGCAGCGCAGCGTTGAGGCCCGTGTAGCCCGAACCGATCACCACCACATCCGCTGCCTCGGGCAGCACGCCCGGCAGCGCCGGCACGGGCGGCGCATCCTCCAGCCAGTAGGGCGTGGTCTTGAAGTCCGGGGTGAAAAGCGCGTCCCCTTCCAGTGGCGCGCGCGGGGCAGCCGGGGCCGCTACCCGCCCCCGCAGCGCCTCGCCGCCCTGCCGCCGCTCGACATCGACCGTGCTGCTGCTCACGCGCGCCACGCCTCCCGGCCATGCCCTACGGGTCACCACACTGCCTTGTAGTGTCCGTTGCGAAGACGCTAACGTCAATGAAGATCACTGATGCAACGATGCGACGACGACCTCATCAGTCGCCTGGGCGCCGTCTCGGGAAATGCAGTTGAAGACCCACCGCCCCCAACATGCCGAATGTTTCGCGCGCCCGGCCCCGGCCCGCGCCGCCCTGGCGCGTCGTCACGCCGCATCACAACGGCGTGCCGCGGGCGCCCTGCGCCCCACGCCGAACCACAGATCACAAAAACCGCCGGCAAATCGGCGACCCACCGGGAGGAAATGCCATGACCGAGACCACGCTGGAGCCACCGGATAGCAGCGCGGGCAGGGACCTCCGCAGCCCCTCGCCCGCGACACTGGCGCCCCCCACCGCCCATAGCGGCCTGCGCCTCGCCTTTCAGCCCCGCATCCGCCGCGGCGCGTTCTTCGACGCGGCCTGGCGCCACGGCTGCCGGCAGTTCTCCGTCTACAACCGCACCTACATCACCGGCACCTTCGGCGACCCCGTGGCCGAGTACTGGCAGGTCGTCGAGAAGGTCGCGCTCTGGCCCGTGATGGGCGAGCGGCAGGTCGAGATTGCCGGGCCCGACGCTGCCCGCTTCGTCCAGTACCTCACCCCGCGGGACATGCGGACCTGCGAGATCGGCCAGTGCAAATACGCGCTCATCACCGCGCCCGATGGCGGCATCCTGTCGGACCCGATCATCCTCCGTCTCGACGAGAACCGCTTCTGGCTCAGCACCTGCGATTTCGACCTCGAGGCCTGGGCGCGGGGCGTCTCGGTCGGCGCGGGCATGGATGTGAGCATCCGCGACGCCGGCGTCTCCGTGCTCCAGGTCCAGGGTCCCGCGTCCTACGAGGTCATGCGCGCCTTCTGCGGCACCATCATCGACGGGCTGCGCTACTACTGGTTCAAGCGCGTCCCCTTCGAGGGCACCGAGCTCATCGTCTCCCGCACCGGCTGGAGCGGGGAGTACGGCTACGAGGTCTATCTCCGCGACCCCGCCCTCGGCGATGCGCTCTTCGACGGGCTTCTGGAAATGGGCGCACCCCACGGCATCGCCCCCGGCGCCGTCTCCCAGATCCGTCGGATCGAGGCGGGCATTCTCTCCTGGGGCGCGGACATCACGGCCGAGGAAAGCCCGTTCGACGTCGGGCTGGGTCGCCTCTGCGCGCTCGACGCGCCGATCGACTTCGTGGGCCGCGCGGCGCTCCTCGCCAAGGCGGGCGAGCCCCCGAAGAAGCGCGTCGTCGGCCTCAGGATCGCGGGTGAGCCGCTGACGCCGAACGAGACCCCCCTGCCGCTCACGGCCGCGGGCGCCCCCGTCGGCCGCCTGACCAGCCTCCGCCACAGCCCGCGCGTCGGCGCCAACATCGCGCTCGGCATCGTGGCGACGGC
>JBCBHB010000749.1:0-1738 GCA_038526025.1 Pseudomonadota bacterium | reverse complement strand
TCCAGCGTCTCGATGTCGAGGTCGTTCGTCGGCTCGTCCAGCACCAGCAGGTTCGAGGGGCGCATCATGATGACGCTCAGCAGCAGCCGCGCCTTCTCCCCGCCCGAGAGCGCGCCCACAGGCCCACGCGCCTGGCGCTCGTCGAACAGATACTCTTTGAGGTAGGCGACCGGGTGCTTGCCCACACCCCGCACGCTGATCCGGTCGTCCGAGCCGCCGGCGGCGTCCGCGCCCGTCACCGTGGCCCAGAGGCTCTTGGCAGGGTCGAGCTGCGCGCGCTGCTGGTCGAAGACCGCCATCTCCACGCCGGTACCGAGCTTCACGCTGCCCTCGTCGGGCGCCATCAGGCCGACCAGCAGCTTCACCAGCGTGGTCTTGCCCGCGCCGTTCGGGCCCACGATGGCCACGCATTCGCCCCGCGCCACGCGCAGGTCGAAGGGCTTCAGCACCACCCGCTCGCCAAAGCGCTTAGAGATGCCGCGGGCCTCGATCACGCGCTTGCCGGTCTGCCCCTCCGTCTCCAGCGCCATGGCGGCGGGGCCGCGGCGAGAGACCTGCGCGGAGCGTTCCTGTCGCAGCGCCGCCAGCCGCCGAAGCCGGCCCTGGTTGCGCGTGCGCCGGGCGGAGATGCCCTCCACCGCCCAGCGCGCCTCCTCCTTGATCAGCCGGTCGAGCTTGTGGCGCGCGGCGTCCTCCTCCTCCCACACCTTCTCGCGCCAGGCCTCGAAGCGCCCGAACCCTTCCGGGGAGCGCCGCACCTCGCCCCGGTCGATCCAGAGCGTGCCGCGGGTGAGCTTCTCGAGGAACGCCCGGTCGTGGCTGATCAGCGCGAAGGCCGCGCGGGTGCTGCCCAGCCAGCCCTCCAGCCACTCGATCGCCTGGATGTCGAGATGGTTCGTCGGCTCGTCCAGCAGCATGAGGTCGGGCTCACCCGCGATCAGCCGCGCCAGTGCCGCCCGGCGCCGCTCCCCGCCGGAGGCTGCATCGGGCGCCTGGCCCGCCGCCACCTTCAACCCGTCCATCGCCGCCTCGGCCCGCCAGCGCTCCGCCGGCTCCAGCTCCGCCGCGGCATAGTCCCCAAGCGTCGCGAAGCCCGAAAGATCCGGGTCCTGCGGCAGATAGCTTACCGCTGTGCCGGGCCGCACGAAGCGCTCCCCGCCATCGGGCTCCACCTGCCCCGCCATCACCTTCATCAGCGTCGACTTGCCGGAGCCGTTGCGCCCGACCACGGCCAGCCGCTCGCCCGCCGAAAGCGCGAGCTCCACGCCGTCGAAGAGCGGGCGGCCGCCGAAGCCGAGGGTGATGCCGGAAAGCGTGAGAAGCGGTGGTTCTGCCATGGCGGGGAGGTCGCCCGCCGCCCCGCCCCTGTCAAGCGCCACGCCACCACGCCAAGCCGTCCCTTGCGCCGCGCGCGCTCCCGGCTAGGCTGGCGCGCCGGAACAGCCGCGGGGCCGCGACATGAGCATCACCCTCAACCCGAACCTCGTCCATGCGCTCGCACCGCCCGTGATGGAGGCGCGCCGCTGGGTGGAGGGCGTGGAGTTTCCGCCGGAGCGCCCGCTCCTCAACCTCAGCCAGGCCGCGCCCTCGCTGCCCCCGCCCGAGGAGCTGCGCCGCGCCCTTGCCGAGGCGATCATCGAGCTGCCCGAAGCGCATTTCTACGGCCCCGTCCTCGGCGACACCGACCTGCGCGAGGCCATCGCCACCCGCTGGTCGGCGCTCTATGGCGGCCATGTGG
>JBCBHB010000748.1:0-1738 GCA_038526025.1 Pseudomonadota bacterium | reverse complement strand
CGAGCCGGATCGAGCCCGTCACCACCTCATCCGCCAGCACCAGCCGCGCATTGGCCAGCGTGACCGCCCCCAGCGGGCGGCGCTTGGACTGCGTCGCCTCGGAAGGGGGAGGGCTGGCGAGGGCGGCACTCTCGGTCATGGCGGTCTCCATCAGGCAGCGGAAAGGGCGCGTGCGCGCCGTGAAGAATGGGGCGACCCCGCTTGTCGGCGAGGGTCGCACTGCGCTAGCTGGCTGCGGGGTAGCCGGAGGGTGCGGCCATGCAGGCAAACGAGATCGGCGGCTATGCCCGCTATGCTGTCTACTGGGCGCCCAGCCCGGGCAGCGGCCTCGCCGAAGCCGGCGCCGCCTGGCTGGGATACGACCCTGCAACGGGCCTCGGGGACCCCTCGCGCGCCAGCGACCCGCGCGTGACCGCGCCGCGCCGTTACGGGCTGCATGCCACGCTCAAGCCACCCTTCCGCCTCGCCCCCGGAGCAACGGTGGAAGCGCTCGATGCCGCGGTCTCCACGCTGGCCACGCGGCGCGCGCCTGCCACCGCCCCCGGCCTCGCGGTCGATCCGGGCCTCGGCTTCCTCGCCCTCCGCCCGGCCGGCCCCTGCCCCGCCATCGATGCGCTCGCTGCCGAGGTGGTCATGAGCCTCGACGGGTTCCGAGCACCGCTCACCGATGAGGACCGTGCCCGCCGCGGCGCCGACAGTCTCGCGCCCGACGCACGCGAGCGCCTGGAGCGCTGGGGCTACCCGCATGTGCTTGAAGCCTTCCGCTTCCACATCACCCTCACCGGTCGCCTCGCCTCCGATGAGGCGGAAGCCACCGCCACGGAACTCCGCGGCCGCTTCGCCCCGCATCTCGGCGGCGCCTTCACGGTAGACGCCCTCGCGATCTTCGGCGATCCGGGCAACGGCACGGGGTTCCGGCTGCTCCGCCATTACCCGCTCACGGGCTGAGCGGAAACGGCGGGCGCGAAGGCCCCCACATCCAGCTCCCGGTCGCACACCCGCGCCCGCGCCTCGGCATCGTGGAAGATCCCCACAATCGCCGCGCCGCGTGCCTTCGCCTCCTCGATGAGCGCCAGCACCTCTGCCCGGTTCGCCGCGTCGAGCGAGGCCGTCGGCTCGTCGAGCAGCATCGCCGGATAGGCATGCACGAACCCCCGCGCGATGTTCACCCGCTGCTGCTCGCCCCCCGAGAAGGTGAGCGGCGAGAGCGACCACAGCGCCTCCGGAATGTTCAGCCGCCGCAGCAGCGTGCCCGCCCGGCCCCGCGCTTCCTCGACACCGACGCCAAGCGCCGTCAGCGGCTCGGCCACCACATCGATGCAGGGCACCCGCGGCACCACGCGCAGGAACTGGCTCACATAACCCAGCGTCTCCCGCCTCAGCGCCAGGATATCCCGCGCCCGAGCGCCCCGGATCTCGAGCCCCGCCACGCGGACCGATCCCTCGGCCGCCAGGTAGTTCCCGTAGATCATGCGCATGAGCGTGGACTTGCCCACGCCCGAGGGCCCGGTCAGCGCCACGCACTCCCCGGGCATCACCCGCAGCGCCGCGCCCTCCATCACCGGCAGCGCAATGCCGCCCTGCTGGTGCAGCGTGAAGGTCTTGGCCGCCCCTTCGACAACGATCATCGGTTCCATCGTCACACCCTCAGAACGGAGCTTACGAGAAGCTGGGTGTAGGCGTGCTGCGGGTCGTCCAGCACCTGGTCGGTGAGGCCGCTCTCCACGATGCGCCCTTC
>JBCBHB010000747.1:0-1742 GCA_038526025.1 Pseudomonadota bacterium | reverse complement strand
GACGCCGGAGGCCGCGACGCCGGGCACGGCACTCGAAGTCGAAATCTATGGCGAGCGGCGCCCCGCCGTCGTGCAGGCTGACGGGCCCCTCTGGGACCCCGAAAACGCCCGCATCCGCGCCTGAGGAGCGAGAGACATGGCACTCCCCCCGTCGAAGGCCCGCGTCGTCATCATGGGCGGCGGCGTGATCGGCTGCTCCGTCGCCTACCATCTCGCCAAGCAGGGCTGGCAGGATGTGGTGCTGCTGGAGCGTAAGCAGCTCACCTCCGGCACCACCTGGCACGCCGCGGGGCTGATCGCGCAGCTCCGCGCCACCGCGAACCTCACCAAGCTCGCCAAGTACAGCCAGGAGCTCTACGGCACGCTGGAGGAGGAGACGGGGGTCGCTACCGGCTTCCGCCGCTGCGGCTCCATCACCGTGGCGCTGACCGAGGCCCGCAAGGAAGAGATCTTCCGCCAGGCCTCCATGGCCCGCGCCTTCGGGGTGGAGGTCGACCCGATCGGGCCCAACGAGATCCGCGCGCGCTACCCGCATCTCAACACCGAGGATGTGCTCGCCGGTGTCTGGCTGCCCCAGGACGGCCAGGGCGATCCCGCGAACATCGCCCTCGCGCTCGCCAAGGGTGCCCGGCAGAAGGGCGCCACCATTCTCGAGCGCACGGAAGTGACCGGCGTGGTGAAGGACGGCAAGCGCGTCACCGGCGTGCATTGGGCGCAAGGCGGCGAGAGCGGCACCATCGAAGCCGAGCACGTGGTTAACTGCGGCGGCATGTGGGGCCACAGCCTCGGCCGCATGGCCGGCGTGAACGTGCCGCTACAGGCCTGCGAGCACTTCTACATCGTCACCGAAGCCATCGAGGGGCTTACCCAGCTCCCGGTGCTCCGCGTGCCAGACGAATGCGCCTATTACAAGGAGGACGCCGGCAAGATGCTTCTCGGCGCCTTCGAGCCGAACGCCAAGCCCTGGGGCATGGACGGTATCCCGAAGGACTTCGAGTTCGACCAGCTGCCCGAGGACATGGACCATTTCGAGCCCATCCTTGAGAAGGCGGTCGAGCGCCTGCCGATGCTGGCGGAGGCGGGCATCCACACCTTCTTCAACGGCCCCGAAAGCTTCACGCCGGATGATTCGTATCACCTCGGCCTCGCGCCCGAGCTCGACAACTACTGGGTGGCGGCCGGGTTCAACTCCATCGGCATCCAGAGCGCGGGCGGCGCGGGCATGGCGCTGGCGGCCTGGATGGATACCGGCGAGAAGCCCTTCGATCTGGGCGATGTGGACATCTCACGGATGCAGCCCTTCCAGGGCAACAAGCACTACCTCTTCGAACGCTCGAAAGAGACGCTGGGGCTTCTCTATGCCGACCACTACCCCTACCGGCAGAAGGCCACGGCCCGCGGTGTCCGCCGCTCGCCGCTGCATGAGCACCTGAAGGCTCGCGGCGCGGTGTTCGGGGAGCTGGCCGGCTGGGAGCGCGCCAACTGGTTCGCCGAGCCGGGCCAGACGCCGGAGTACGAATATGCCTGGGGCCGCCAGAACTGGTTCCCCAACGCGGCGGCCGAGCACAGGGCGATCCGCGAGACGGCGGGGCTCTACGACATGTCGAGCTTCGGCAAGATCCGTGTCGAGGGGCGGGACGCCTGCAGCTTCATGAACCGGGTCTGCGGGGCGGAGATGGATGTGGCGGCCGGCCGCATCGTCTACACCCAGTTCCTGAACAGCACCGGCGGGATCGAGGCGG
>JBCBHB010000746.1:0-1744 GCA_038526025.1 Pseudomonadota bacterium | reverse complement strand
GTTGCGCCGGCAGAAGGCCCGCATGGCCGAGAGCATCGTCTCGTCCCACACCAGTGGCGAGTTGCCGTTGCAGTTGCCCACCGTCACGGCGTGCTCTTCCATCACCGCCGCACCGAACAGGATGGCGCACATGTCCAGCACGTCCTCCGCGTTCCTGCCGGAGGTCGTCATCCCCATGAACGTCTTGTCGCTGTGCTTCATCGACGAATAGGTGATGCGCAGGTGCCGGTGGCTGACCGGGTGGTCCATGGGCTCCACGATGTGATGCGCGCTCGAATGAAGGGCGGGGGACATGTGGGCGAGCTTGTGGAACATCGCGAGGTCGTCGAGCGTCGGCGCGCGGCGCACGTCCTCTAGGTCGCGCAGATAGGGCGCGCCGGTCATGGGCACGAAGATGCTGCGCGGCCCGCCGAGGGGGACGGATTTCGCGGGGTCGCGCGCGAGGAGCGTGATCTCCCCCGGCACGGTCGCAACGAGGTCGCGCACCAGTCCGCGGTCGAGATGGACGCGTTCGCCGCGGACATCGGCGCCGGCGCGGCGCCAGTCCTCGATCGCGACCGGATCGCGGAAGACGACGCCCACATTTTCGAGAATGTCCATCGAGGCGCCGTCGATCCGTTCGACCTGTTCCGGGCTGAGCGGTTCCACGAGCGGGAGGCCGCGGTCGAGTGCGGGCAGCATGGCGCGATCGGGCGCCTGGCGCTTCGCGCGCCGCTGGTCCCGACCGCTCCGCCGCGTTGCAACCTGCGCATCCATCGCTCGACTCCCGTATTGTGCACAACTCGTATACATCGCGCAGTCGCTGCCGCCAAGAGTGCCGGATCGAGCCCGAGGTCGGAGGTCCGGCGCGCACCGACACGAGAAATCGCACTCCCGGCAGCCGAAGGGCTCGCCCACAGGATGGATAGCGCGTTAACTGTGCTGCGCAGCCAGAATTTTAGGGCGGCGCCCGAGGGGCAGGCCTACGTGCCGAGAGAAAGCGCCCGGGCATACGCGACGACAGCGGAGGAACACGCAATGAAAGACAAGATCGGGATGACCGGCCTAGTGGTCGGCCTGGCCCTCGCGGCGCTTGCCGCCATGCCGGCGGCCGCCTTCGAGCCGGAGGCCACGGAGTGCATCGCACCGGCCAACCCCGGCGGGGGCTGGGACTTCACCTGCCGCCAGGTGGGCAAGACCATGCAGGACCTGAGCCTCGTGCCTGGCACCGTGCAGGTGACCAACATGGCCGGCGGCGGCGGCGGCGTGGCCTATGCGGCCGTGGTCAACAAGCGGAACGACGAGAACAACCTCTTCGTCGCTGCCTCCACCGCCACGGCCACCCGCCTCGCCCAGGGCGCCTATCCCGGCAACACGCGTGACCAGGTGCGCTGGGTCGGCACGGTTGGCGCGGACTACGGCATCATCGCCGTCTCGAAGGACAGCGACATCGCCGACCTGCCGGACCTCATGGCGCGCCTGAAGGCCGATCCCCGCTCCATCGCCGTGGCCGGCGGCTCGGCCGTGGGCGGCTGGGATCATCTCAAGGTGCTGCTGGCGGCCGACAAGGCCGGCATCGAGGACCTCCGCCAGATCAAATACGTGGCGTTCGATGGCGGCGGCGAGGCGGTGACCCAGCTGCTGGCGGGCTCCGTCCAGGTCTTCACGGGCGATGCGTCCGAGGCGAAGGGCTTCGTCGACAGCGGCGACATCCGGGTCATCGCCGTCCTGTCGCCGGAGCGCCTTGCCGGCGATTTCTCCTCCT
>JBCBHB010000745.1:0-1746 GCA_038526025.1 Pseudomonadota bacterium | reverse complement strand
GGGATCGGTGGAAGAGGCCGACGCCGTACCGCCGCCGGAGCCGCCTTCACCGGCACACCGCGAACCGACACGGCCGATCCCCGTAGATCAGCCCGAGGCCGCGCCGCGAAGAGAGCTTGATCCGGACGTGCGCGACGTGCTGCGCGAAGAGGCCGCGCGTGAGAGCGAGTTGCGCCGTCGCGACGTGGCCATGCCCGATCACCAAGACGAGATGGCTTTGTCCGCAGCGCCCGATCCCGCCAGTGACGAGGATGATGTCAGCGCCGCGATCAGCGGGCTCATCGCGGATGCCGAAGACATCGGAGAGCTGCAGGATGCCCCGCGCGAACGTGCGCGCGACGAGGCGGCCTCGCGCTACAGCGCGGATCCGAACCTGGATCCGGTCGAGGCGCAGATTGCCGCGGCTGCGGCTGGCGCTGGCGCTGGCGCCGGATCGCGGCGGGACCTGTTGCCCGATATTGAAGAGATCAACTCCACCTTGCGGGCTACGGAGACGCGCAGCGCCTCGGACCCCAATGCAAGCGATATCGACACCATGGTGGAGCGTCCGCGGCGTCGTACGGGCACGCGGATCGGCTTTGCTGTCGCCATTTTGATTTTTGCAGGGCTCATTGCGATTTACGCGAATGCGCCGCGGATCAGTGCCGCGGTTCCCCAGGCGGAGCCGGTGCTACAGGCCTATGTCACGCAGGTCGACCGGTTGCGGCTTTGGATCGATGACATCGCCCAGGGCGCGCTGACCTCTGATGATGCGGCTCTGGATGCGTCCGTGGAGCCGGACACTGCGCCTGCGGCGCCAGACACAGACACCGCAACCGAAGCGGCCGCCGCGCCGCCCGTCACCGAAACGGCGGAGGACGGCGACGCTGCTGGTGCGGGCAGCGCTGAGTCAACTGGGAACTGACCGCCGGCTTGCCGTGCGTCGTGCGTTTGGGATGCGAACCCAGCGTCACGAGACCCAGAGCGGATCAGCACCGCGGACATGCACCGATCGCCGCCCGCGTTAGACCCCGCGTTCGGTTAGACCCTCTCGCCAAGCCCGATATCGGCGGCATAGACGACTTCGAGGGTCTGAACCTGGACAGGTCGAGGACCCGTGGCGTGGGCCTGGCCGACGCGCCCCGGTCAGGACCGCGTTTCCAACAGTGCCTTCGCAAACAGTGAGTGGCTGCTCGGGCGTTTGCCGAGCGGGGCCCACTTTTGCGACCGCAAGCGGTCAGAGGCCGCGCCGTGCAGGTTTGCACAACCTCCGGCGCTGGACGTCAGAACTGGTCGAGAAGGCGGCGCAGGTAGTCAAGCTCCACATCCGGACGGCCCTGTTCGGCGGACCGGCGGCGCAGCTCATCGAGCAGCTCGCGCGCGCGGCGGAACGCGTCTTCGCGGCGCTCAAAGCCCTCTTCAGTGCCAAACGCGCCGGAATTCCCAGCCTCTCGGCCAAGCGGGTCGCGGGCGGGGCTGGAGGGTGCGCCTTCGGCTTGCGCCTGGCCCTGGCCCGGCTCTTCCAGGCCCTGGGCTTCGGCGAGCGCGCGGCCTAGCTCTCCCATGCCCTCCCGCAGCGCTTCCATAGCCTCACTTTGGCTGTCGAGCGCATCCGCAAGATTGCCCTCGTCCAACGCATCCGCCGCATCGTCCATCGCGCGGGCCGCGTCATCGAGTAAGCGCTCCGCCTGTTCGGCGCTTTCAGAGCCCAAGCCAGGCAGGTTTTGCGCCTGCTCCTGCAATTGGCGCAGCAGGTCCTGCTGCGCC
>JBCBHB010000744.1:0-1749 GCA_038526025.1 Pseudomonadota bacterium | reverse complement strand
GGCAAAGGAGTTCGTCGCCACCGCGTTCTGCATCGCGTGGATGCCATGGGCGCCCCAGGCATGCGCCTCGCCCTTCCGGCGCCACTTGTAGATGCCGCCGATGGGCAGCACCTCCGCACCCGGCTTCCATGCCTTCTCATGCAGCGCGCGCAGCTTGGTCTCGATACCGGTGATGCCGATGCCAGAGATGCGCGAGGGCATGCCCGGGAAGAACTCCGCCACCACGGAGCGACTGAGGCCCACCGCCTCGAAATTACAGCCGCCGCGGTAGGACGAGATCACCGAGATCCCCATCTTCGAGATGATCTTGAGGAGCCCCGCATCGATGGCATCGCGGAAGTTGGCCATCGCCTGCTCGGCGGAGACATCGAGCAGCCCGCGCTCGATCCGGTCCATGATGCTTTCCTGGGCGAGCCAGGGGTTCACCGTGGTCGCCCCCACCCCGATCAGCACCGCGAAGTAGTGCGGGTCGATGCACTCGGCGGAGCGGACGTTGATCGAGCAGAAGGTCCGAAGCCCCTGCTTCGTCAGCCAGCTATGCGCGGCCGATGTCGCGAGGATCATCGGCATGCCGATGCGCTCGTCGCTCGCCTCGTCGTCCGTCAGCACGAGGTGACCGCAGCCCGCGCGCACCGCATCCTCCGCCTCGCGCCGGATGCGCTCGAGATGGCGGCGCAGCGCAGGCGCCTCCTCGTCCCGCGGCATCGTGCAGTCGATCACCCGATAGCTCTCGCCAAAGGCCTCGACCATGGCGTCGAACTGGCCGTTCGAGAGCACGGGGCTTTCGAGCGTGATGATCTCCGTCTGGCTCGAATCCTGGTCCAGCACGTTCTTGAGGTTGCCGAACCGGGTCTTGAGGCTCATCACCCGCCGCTCGCGCAGGGGGTCGATGGGCGGGTTCGTCACCTGGCTGAAGTTCTGGCGGAAGAAATGGCTGAGCGGGCGGTACTGGTCCGACAGCACGGCCACGGGCGTGTCGTCGCCCATGGAGCCGATGGCCTCCTTCGCGTCCTCCGCCATCGGATGCAGGATCGCCTCCAGCTCCTCGATGGAGTAGCCTGCGGCGATCTGCCGGCGGCGTAGCGCGGCACCATCCAGCCGCCGCGGCTCCCGCCGTCCGTCGAGCGCCTTGGAGAGATCGGTGATCTTGCCCGTCCACTCGTCATAGGGCCGCTCACCCGCAAGCTCGTCCTTGATCTCCGTGTCGTGCAGAAGCCGACCCTCGGCCATGTCCACGGCCAGCATCTGGCCCGGGCCAAGGGCGCCCTTCTCCCGGATGATCGCCTCGTCGACCGGCACCATGCCAACCTCGGAGCCCGCGATCACCAGACCGTCGCCGGTTACCACATAGCGCATCGGGCGCAGGCCGTTCCGGTCGAGCCCTGCCACGGCCCAGCGCCCGTCGGTCATCGCCAGCGCCGCCGGCCCGTCCCACGGCTCCATCACCGCGTTCGAGTAGGCGTACATCGCCTTCCAGCTCTCGGGCATCGTCTCGTCCGACGACCAGGCCTCCGGCACCAGCAGCGTCTTCGCCATGGGCGCCGAGCGCCCCGTGCGCACCATCAGCTCGAACACGGCATCCAGCGCCGCGCTGTCGGATGACCCATCCGCCACGATCGGCTTGATGTCCTCCGCCGCCTCGCCGAGGAAGTTCGTGGCGATGCGGATCTCGTGGCTCTTCATCCAGTTGAGGTTGCCCTTCAGCGTGTTGATCTCGCCGTTATGGGCAAGCATGCGGAAGGGCTGCGC
>JBCBHB010000743.1:0-1752 GCA_038526025.1 Pseudomonadota bacterium | reverse complement strand
CCTTCGGAATCAGCGCGCGGGAGCCATCGCCGGACTGCGCCTACTGGGCGAAGGCCAAGGTGCCCGGCGGCTGGCGCATCGAAATGGCCGGGGCGCAGGATGAGGCGGACTGGACCGCGTTTGCAAACCGGACCTTCGATCTCGACGGTCATACGCCGATCAGCGTCACGGACGCTGCACGGGGGGAGGCACGCCTCGCCTATCTGGGCGAGGGACGCGCGCAAGCGGCCCTCTTCGTCTCCCGCGAGCCCGTGCAGGCGGCGCGCGCGTACCTGAGCGGGGCGCTTGTTGCCGGTCAGGATGCCGCAACGCTCCTCGCCGGTCGTCCTGGGCGGGACCGGCCCGAACCGGGCGCAACCGTCTGCGCCTGTTTCAATGTGGGCGTGAACACGATCTCCGCAGCGATCCTCGAAGGCGGGCTTGCCAGCGTCGAGGATGTGGGCGCCGCCCTTCAGGCCGGGACCAATTGCGGATCCTGCCGGCCGGAGATCGCCTCCCTCATCGCGCAAGCGCCCACCCGCATGGCGGCAGAATGAGTGGTCTCGCGCCCTACGTCCACGCCATGGGGCGTGGTCCGTCGAAGGGGCGCAACCTGACGCGGGAGGAAGCGGAGCACGCGCTTTCGCTGATCCTCGCCGGGGATGCAGCGCCAGAGGCGACCGGGGCCCTTTTCATGCTCATGCGCTACCGGGGTGAGACGGCGGCGGAGATCGCGGGCTTCGTCTCCGCCCTGCGCGCCCGGCTCGTCGGGTGGGACGCACTTCCCGTGGACCTCGACTGGCCGAGCTATGCGGCGGGGCGCAGCCGCGGCCTGCCCTGGTTTCTGCTGGCCGCCCGTCTGGTGGCGCAAGCGGGGCACCGGGTACTGCTGCACGGCTGGAATTCGCATCAGAGCGGGCACGCACAGGTGCGCGGGGCGCTCGACCGGATCGGCATCCCGCTTTGCACATCCGCAAACGAAGCCAAGCGCGCTATCGCCGCGGACGGGCTTGCCTATGTTCCGCTCAAGGCGCTCGATCCCCGCGCGCTCGACCTCCTGCGGCTGCGCGACGTGCTCGGCCTCCGCTCTCCGATCAACACCGCCCTGCGCGCGCTCAACCCGGGCCGGGCCGCCGCGTCCGTTCAGGGCGTGTTTCATCCCAGCTACCGGGCGTTGCAGGCGGAGGCGACCGCGCTCCTCGGTGACACCCGTCTTGGCGTGATCAAGGGCGGCGGGGGCGAGTTCGAACGCCACCCGGGCAAGGACGTCACGCTCTGGCACACAAGGGGCACGTCGCTCCTGCCCCCCGTCGCTGCGTTCTCCGCGCAGCGGCTGGCGGATGCCGGTACGGATCCCGCAGCACTTGCCGCGCTCTGGTCCGGACAGCTCGACCACCCGTTTGCAGAGGCGATCGTGATAGGCACCGCCGCCGCCGCCCTGCAAACGCTCGATCCGACACTCGATACCGCGGGGGCGGAGGACCACGCCCGGACGCTCTGGGCCCGACGCCCGGTCGCCGCAACCGCTGCCTGAGGAGGCCGCCATGAAAACCTTTCCCATGTTCCTTCAGATGGCCGGCCGCCGGGTCGTTGTGTTCGGCGGGGGCGAGCAGGCAGCGCAGAAAACCCGCCTGATGCTCAAGACCGAGGCGGAAATAGTCATCGTCGCCGATACGCTTGAGCCGGAGCTTGAGGGGCTCGCGGCAGAGGGGCGCGTGCGGCATTGGCGGGGCGCTGCAACTGCAGATCTGCTGGACAATACGATCCTCGCGT
>JBCBHB010000742.1:0-1754 GCA_038526025.1 Pseudomonadota bacterium | reverse complement strand
CCATGGCGAGCTCCGAACATATGTTTCGAAACATATGTTCGGAGCTCGCCATGGCCGCGCCCACGCCCAGCACGCCCCTGCCCTCCCATGCCCGCGTCGTCATCATCGGCGGCGGCATCATGGGCTGCGGCCTCGCCTACCACCTCGCGCACGAAGGCTGGACGGATATCGTGCTGCTGGAGAAGGCGGAGCTGACGTCGGGCTCCACCTGGCACGCGGCAGGCCAGATCACGCATTCCACCTCGAGCTTCGGCCTCGGCAAATGCGTGGGCTACAACATCGATCTCTACTCGAAGGTGCTGGAAGAGGAGACCGGGCAGTCCGTCACCTGGCACGGCTGCGGCTCCCTCCGCCTCGCCTACACGCAGGATGAGCTCGACTGGCTGAAGCAGACCATCAGCGTCGGCAAAGGCCTCGGCTTCCCGATGCAGATCGTGAGCCCCGAGGAAATCCGTGCCCTCCACCCCTTCTACAACCTCGAAGGCGTGAGGGCCGCGCTCCACACCCCCGATGACGGGCATGTGGACCCTTCTGGCGCTGCCATGGCGCTGGCCAAAGGCGCCCGCCAGCTCGGCGCCAGGATCATCCGCCGCTGCCGCGCCACGAATGTCACCCAAGCGGCTTCCGGCGAATGGCAGGTTGAGACCGAGCAAGGAACCATCACCTGCCAGCATGTCGTCAACGCTGGCGGCACCTATGCCCGGCAGGTGGCCGCGTGGTCCGGCTACGACCTGCCGGCCACCTCGATGACGCACCACTACCTGGTGACGGACACGGTGCCCGAGTTCCAGGCGCTCGACCACGAGCTGCCCGTGGTGCGGGACGACCGGCTCGTCTCCGGCTACATCCGCATGGAGCAGAAGTCGGGCCTCATCGGCATCTATGAGAAGGCCAACCCCAACACGGTCTGGGAGGACCACTGCCCCTGGGAGGCGGAGAACGAGCTCTTCGAAGCGGATTACGACCGGATCATGCCCTGGCTCGAGAACGCGATGGAGCGCATGCCCATCCTCGCCGAGCTCGGCATCAAGCGCGAGGTGCACGGCGCCATCTCCCACCCGCCGGACGGCAACCCGCTCATCGGCCCGGCGCCCGGCCTCCAGAATTACTGGTGCTGCTGCGGCACACAGATCGGCATCGGCTGGGGCCCCGGCCTCACGCGTGAGCTTGCCCGCTGGATGGTCCATGGCGCGGCCGAGATCAGCATGCGCGAGTTCGACCCCCGCCGCTTCGGCGCCTATGCGAACAAGGACTATCAGGTGACCAAGGCGAAGGAGGACTACCTCCTCCGCCACGAGATCCCCTTCCCCCATTTCAACCGCCTCGAGGCCCGCCCGGTGAAGCCCTCGGCGCTCTATGAGGACCTGAAGGCGGAAGGCGCGGTGTTCGAGGAGGTTTATGGCCACGAACGCCCCCGCTGGTTCGCGCCCCAGGGCATGCCCGCGGAGGACATCTACGGCTTCAACCGCAGCCCGGCCCTGCATGACATCATCGCCGCCGAATGCCGCGCGGTGCAGGAGCGCGCCGGGATCATGGACATCTCCGCTTTCTCCAAGGTTGAGGTGAGCGGCCCCCACGCCGCGGCCTTCCTCGACGCCCTGCTGCCCAACCGCCTGCCAAAGCCGGGCCGCATCGCGCTCACCCACCTCCTCACGGAGAACGGGCGCATCGAGCTCGAGACCACGGTCGTCGGCCTCGCGGCGGACCGGTTCTACCTTGTCTGCGCCGCCTTCTTCGAGCAGCGGCTGATCGAT
>JBCBHB010000741.1:0-1756 GCA_038526025.1 Pseudomonadota bacterium | reverse complement strand
GATAACCCCGGTGCGAAGAAGAAGGCCAAGCGCGTCGGCCGTGGTCCGGGCTCCGGCCTCGGCAAGACCGGCGGCCGCGGCATCAAGGGCCAGAAGTCCCGCTCGGGCGTTGCGATCAACGGCTTCGAGGGTGGCCAGATGCCGCTCTATCGCCGCCTGCCGAAGCGGGGCTTCAACAACCCCTTCACCAAGAACTTCGCGGTGACGAATCTCGGCGCGATCCAGCTCTTCGTCGAAGCCGGCAAGATCGATGCGAGCGCGCCGATCACCGAGGACGTGCTGCTCGCCTCGGGCCTCATTCGCCGCAAGCGCGATGGCGTCCGGGTGCTTGCGAAGCTCCTCGCGGACGACAACGGCGAGGCGAAGGCGCTGCCGAAGGGCCTCAAGATCGAAGTGACCGGTGCGTCGAAGAGCGCTGTCGAGGCCGTCGAGGCCGCTGGCGGCACGCTCACCGTGAGCGCACCGGCGAAGACGGACGAGGCGGCCGAGGGCTGAGCCCCGGCCTCCATCACGTTCCTTTCCGCGCCCGGCAGCTTGCAACCGGGCGCGCACGCCCATAACCCTTCCGGGATCGCATGGGCGGCCGCATCGGACGGGGCCGCCCGCGCACAAGGCAACCGACAGGACCCGCGCGATGGCTTCAGCCGCCGAACAGATGGCCGCCAATATGAGCTGGCAGGCCTTCTCCAAAGCGAAGGACCTGCAGAACCGTATCCTCTTCGCGATCGGCCTGCTTATCGTCTACCGTGTGGGGACGTTCATCCCCATCCCTGGCATCGACACCCAGCAGCTTGCCATCTTCATGGAGCAGCAGGCGGGCGGGATCCTCGGCGTCTTCAACATGTTTGCCGGTGGCGCCGTGGGGCGCATGGCGATCTTTGCCCTCGGCATCATGCCCTACATCTCGGCGTCGATCATCATGCAGCTGATGACGTCGATGGTGCCAGAGCTGGAGAAGCTCAAGAAAGAGGGCGAGGCGGGCCGCAAGAAGATCAACCAGTACACGCGCTACGGCACCGTGCTGCTGGCCACCGTTCAGGCCTATGGCATCTCGGTTGGCCTCGAAGGGCAGGGGCTGGCGCTCGATCCGGGCCTGTTCTTCCGCGCCTCCGCGGTCATCACGCTGGTGGGCGGCACGATGTTCCTGATGTGGCTCGGTGAGCAGATCACCGCGCGCGGCATCGGCAACGGTATCAGCCTCATCATCTTCGTCGGCATCGTGGCGGAGCTGCCCGGTGCGATGGCGCAGTTCTTCGAGCTTGGCCGCACGGGTCAGCTCTCGACGCTCGCGATCCTCGGCGTGATCCTGCTTGCCATCGGCGTGATCTACGCGGTGGTTTATATCGAGCGGGCGCAGCGCCGGATTCTGATCCAGTATCCGAAGCGCCAGGTGGGCAATAAGCTCTATGGCGGCGAGAACAGCCACCTGCCGCTGAAGCTGAACACCGCAGGCGTGATCCCGCCGATCTTCGCCTCGTCGCTCCTGCTGCTGCCGGCCACCATTGCGGGCTTCTCGGCCCAGGGTGGGGACGCGGGGATTGCGGGCACGGTGGCGGCGCTGCTTGGCCGTGGTCAGCCGCTCTTCCTGGTGTTCTTCGCCTCGCTGATCATCTTCTTCGTGTTCTTCTACACCGCCGTGGTGTTCAACCCGGACGATGTGGCGGACAACCTGAAGAAGCATGGCGGCTATGTGCCGGGCATCCGGCCGGGCAAGAAGACCGCGGAGTATCTCGACTATGTACTGACGCGTCTCTCG
>JBCBHB010000740.1:0-1761 GCA_038526025.1 Pseudomonadota bacterium | reverse complement strand
CCCGCCTCAGCGGAGCGGGCGGCGACGAGAGCAGCTGAGATGTAAGCAAAGGCTTGCAGAAAAAGCCCTTGCCCCGCGGCGCCAGATGAGTATGTTCCGCGTCTCTCGCGCGACGCACCGTTTGTCGGTCGCGGCGCCGAGGGAACAGATGACAGGAATTTCGCCGCTGGCGCGGCGCACAGCGCCCGCCGCAGGCGGGGTGGTCCCGGGTCGCGATGCGATGCCAGAGGCCGCGAGACGGGAAGGGTTGAGAAATGGCCGTTCAACAGAACCGTAAGACGCGCTCCAAGCGCGGCATGCGTCGCAGCCACGATGCGCTGCGCGTCGTCGCGTCGAGCGAGTGCCCGAACTGCGGCGAGCTTCGCCTGCCGCATCATGTTTGTGGCGCCTGCGGGTATTATCGCGACCGTGAGGTCGTGAAGAGCGTGCCCGAGATCGATCTCGACGACGACGCTGCGTGATCGCTGACGCAGGGCCCCGCTTATGCCGGTTCGCCTGCGCCGCATCGTTTGATCTGGAGCGCGCCCGGCCCGCCGCGGCGCGCTCTGTTTGTCTGACCGCATAGAGGGAGTGACGCCTCGACCATGAGCGACCGACTAGTCATATCGGTCGATGCCATGGGGGGCGACGGGGGCCCTGCCCCGGTCCTCGCCGGTATGGCGCGGACACTCCGCAAGCGCCCCGAGCTGCGGTTTATCGTTCATGGCGACGAGCAGGTGCTGCAGCGCCAGCTCAAGCGCCGTCGCTTCACCGCGCTCCGCGACCAGGTTGAGCTCCGCCACGCGGATGATGTCGTCGGTATGGGAGACAAGCCCTCCCGCGCTCTGCGAGAACGCCGTCGGAGCTCCATGTGGGCAGCGCTCGAGACCGTGAAGGCCGGGGACGCACCGGTCGCGGTGAGCTGCGGGAACACCGGCGCGCTGCTCGCGATGTCGATCCTCATCCTCCGCAAGGCCCCCGGGATCGATCGGCCCGCCATTGCCGTGCACTGGCCCTCCCGCGCACCCCACGGCTTCACCACCGTGCTGGACGTGGGGGCGGACCTGCGCGCCGGACCCCGGACCCTGATGCAATACGCGGTCATGGGCGCGGAGTATGCGCGGCTGAGCTTCCAGCTCGCCCGCCCGCGCATCGGCTTTCTCAACGTCGGCACCGAGCCGACGAAGGGCCCGCCGGATGTCCAGCTCGCGGCAGCCACGGCGGCAGCGGCGGCAGAGCGGACGCCCGACCTCTTCGAACCCGCCGGCTTTGTCGAGGGCACCGATATCGCAGCCGCCAGCGTGGACGTGGTGGTGACCGACGGGTTCACCGGAAACATCGCGCTGAAAACGGCCGAGGGCACGGCCGGCTTCATTCGCGATGGTCTGCGCGAGGCCTTTGAGTACTCCATGCTCTCCCGCCTCGGCAGCCTCTTCGCGCTCACCTCGCTGCGCCGTCTGCGCAAGCGGATCGACCCGCGGCGCGTGAACGGCGGTGTGTTCCTGGGCTTGAACGGCACGGTGGTGAAGAGCCATGGGAGCGCGGATGCCGTTGGGGTGGAAGCTGCCCTGAAGCTTGCCGCACGCCTTGCGGAGCGGGACATCGGAGCCGCCGTACGCCGCCAGCTGGCGCGGCTCGACCTCTCCGCGCTGCCTCACGGCCACGGTACAGCTCATACCCTGCCCCATGGCCATGGCGATGCTGGGCCGCTATATGCGTCGAACACCGGCGGGACAGCCGGCAGCGGAGGAACCGCCTCAGTCCAGGCCGCCGGCGCATCGG
>JBCBHB010000739.1:936-1762 GCA_038526025.1 Pseudomonadota bacterium | reverse complement strand
CCCATGTGCAGCGAGCCGGTCACGTTCGGCGGAGGGATGACGATGGTATACGCGTCGCCGTCGCCGGACGGTTCGAATACGCCAGACTTCTCCCACCGTGGGTACCAGGTGGATTCGGTTTCAGAAGGCTCGTAGGCCGAGGGTAGCTCAGAGGTGCTCATAGGCGCGCAACTATCCCGGAGTTCTGGGAAACGTCAACGCGCTTAGGAAGCGAAGTGAGTGGTTCGAGGGCGCTCCTCGAGCGAGCTACTGTCCTTTTTGCGCGTCGATCAGTCGCTCGATGTGTTCTCGGATCAGCGTTTCGGCGAGGCGCGGAACCACCTCCCACGCGACCCGTTCGATCACCTCGCGGGCGACCGCGCTGACGGCGTCGGCGTCCACACCCGCGTCGGTAGCGGCCTGCGTCGTTTCCGGAGTCAGAGCTGCCGGTGTGGCCGGTTCTGCCTCGGCCGGCTCTGGCGCGGTTGGCTCGGGTGCGGCCGGCTCGGGTGCGGTCGGCTCAGGCGCGACCGCTGCGGGTGCGGGTGCGGGTGCGGGCGCAGCAGGTTTGGGGGCCGCAACGGGTTCCGGTGCGCTGATGTCCAGGGCGCCGAGAGCGGGTTCGGGCGCGTCCGTCGCAGACGGCGCAGGGCTCGGTGCTCCAAAGCCTCCGAGGGACGGAGGCGGCGATGGGGGCGGCGCCGCAGCGGGAGGGGAGGCTGGCGATACGGGAGGCGGCGGGGCGATCGAAGGGCTCGCTGCCGCAGGCGCAACCGGCGGCGGCGCTGCCGGAGCTCCCGTCGCGGGGCTCGGTGGAGCCAGCGAAGGAGCGGGCTTCGGTGGTGCC
>JBCBHB010000739.1:0-926 GCA_038526025.1 Pseudomonadota bacterium | reverse complement strand
CGATCGATGGGGCAGGAGGGGGAGGCGCAACTGGCGATGGCGCGGCGGACGGAGGCGGCGGCGCAATCGATGCCGGCGGCACGCTCGGAACAGCGCTCGGCGTCGGGGGAGCCATCGATGGGGGAGGAAGCGCGCTTCCGGGTCGGGCCGCAGGCGCACTCGGTGCGATCGGTGTACCCGGCGGTGGAGTCGGGAGGCCGGGACGTGGTGCCGGAGGGGCGGTCGAGAACGCGGCCGGTGCCGGCGCGGGAGCCGCGGGCGTCGGAGCAGCGGCGATCGGTGCCGGAGCTGGAGCCGGAGCCGGTGCTGGCGCGGGTGCTGGAGCCGGTGCGGGAGCAGTAACCGCTGGCGCGGCCGCAGCGGTTGCGGCCGCTGTAGGTATCGGGTTCGGTGCGGCGGTTGTGACTTCGCCGACCAACCCCTTGATCTTGTCGATGACCGCCTGGGTCTCGAAGGGTTTGGCGATATGGGTGTCCGCCCCGGCGCCGGTGGCTCGCCCATCATCGACAGGCTCGGCTTTCGACCCCATCAGAACGACTTTCGCGCCTTGAGTATCCGGGTCGGCTTTCAAACCCTGGCAGACGCTGTAGCCGTCCATGTCGTCCATCTTCACATCGACAAGAATGACCGCAGGTTTGATCTGCTTGGCCAATGCCATGCCTTCGCTTCCGCTCGAGGCCGTCGCGACCTCAAACGGCTCTGACGCAAAGGTGATTTTCAGCGCTCGCTGAATGGTCGAACTGTCATCTACAACCAGGATTTGATGCGACATGGCCCCTCACTTTGCCAATGTTCGAGTGCATTCGATTCGTCACGCGACAACCGCGTCCGCCCATAGCCGGTCGGTGTCGACCCACCAAAACTCTTGCCCTGCCGCGGTCGCGAGTTCGGCACCCGCACACGGTGGCGTTCGCTTCGACGGCGCG
>JBCBHB010000738.1:0-1762 GCA_038526025.1 Pseudomonadota bacterium | reverse complement strand
GGCTTGCCCCCCTGGGCAGCGAGGTACCCTTACAGCATGAAATTGCTAAGGTTTCAGTAACGCATCTGGCGAGCGACAAGGTGCGATACGTCGGTCAGCCCATCGCGTTCGTGGTGGCGGAGACCCGCGCTGCGGCCGAAGATGCCGTAGAGGCGATCGAGTTCGAAATCGAGGAACTTCCTGCCGTCATCGATCCGGTCTCAGCGCTCGCGCCTGACGCTCCGGAACTGCACGATCAGGCGCCCGGAAACCTCGCCTACAGCTATGAATGTGGCGACGAGGCGGCGACCGAGGACGCTTTCGCTCGCGCAGCGCGTGTAGTGCGAGTCCCGGTCGTGAACCAGCGGGTCGTGGTGTCCTCGATTGAACCGCGCTGTATCAATGTGACCTATCACGCCGAAACTGGCCGCTGGGAGGCCTGGACATCGAGTCAGGGTGTCTTCGGCATGCGCGCCAAGATCGCGAAGGCGTTGGGCGTGGATCCGGCGCGGGTTCGGGTGCATACGGGCGATGTGGGCGGCGCCTTCGGCATGAAGCTGATGGACCACCCGGAATACGCCCTCTGCGCCATGGCGACGGAGACGATCGGCCGGCCGGTGAAGTGGGTCGGCAACCGCAGCGAGTCGTTCCTCTCGGACGCGCAGGGCCGCGATATGCGGGGCGAGGTGGAGGGTGCCTTCGACGCCGATGGCCGCTGCATCGCGATGCGGATGCGCACGGTATCCGGCATCGGCTCGCACTTCTCCACCGCGGGTGCGGCGGTGCACACGATCTTCTCCGCCCCTCTCCTCGGCGGGCTCTACGGCATTGAGGCGATGCATGTCTCTGTCCGCGGCGCCTTCCTGAACACACCGCCGACGGATGCCTATCGCGGCGCCGGACGGCCGGAGACGATCTACGCCACCGAGCGGCTGATGGAGGCCGCGGCGCGGGAGTTCGGGATGGACCGGGCGGCCTTCCGGCGGCTCAACCTGCTCCGCCCCGAGCAGTTGCCCTATGCGTCGCCGGGCGGGCTCAACTTCGAGAGCGTCGACTGCGCGCGCGTGCTCGACCGGGCGCTGGAGATGGCGGACTATGCGGGCTTCGAGACGCGGGCGACGGAGGCCGAGCGGCGCGGCCGGCTGCGTGGCATCGGCGTGACCTACTACTTCGAACGCACCGGCGGCGGGCCCGTGGAGCACACCAAGTTCGAGCTGGAGGGGGACAGCCCGGAAAGCGCCGTCCTCCGCATCCGCATCGGCACGCAGGGGTCGGGCCAGGGCCACGAAACCGCCTGGGCTCAAATTGCACATGAGACCCTCGGCCTCGACATCGAACGCATCATCGTGATGCCGGGCGACAGCGACGGCCTGCCCGCCGGCGGCGGCACGGGCGGCTCGCGCTCCACGGTGAAGGCGGGCCAGGTGCTGCCCGTGGCGGCGGACAAGCTGATCGAGGCGGGACGGAGCCAGGCCGCCGAGATGCTCGAGGCAGCCGATGCGGATATCGAGTACGACGCCGAGGCGGCCGCCTACCGCATCGCCGGCACGGACCGGACGGTGGACCTCGCCGCCGTGGCCGCTGCTGCGGGCGGGCTCTCATCCGCCGCCGATGTGAACGAGGCCAACACCACCTTCCCGAACGGCTGCCATATCTGCGAGGCGGAGGTGGATCCGGAGACGGGCACGGTGGAGATCGTCTCCTACACGATCGTCGACGATTTCGGGCGGATGATTAACCCCATGCTCGTCGAGGGTCAGGTGCATGGCGGCATCGTCCAGGG
>JBCBHB010000737.1:0-1770 GCA_038526025.1 Pseudomonadota bacterium | reverse complement strand
CCCAAGCGCCCCGGCGGCCTGGCGCACGAGCTCCACCAGGAGGTTCACCCCCAGCGACATGTTGCCCGCCCGGACGATGGTCGCATGGCGGGCCGCGGCGGCAACCGCGGCGAGGTGTTCGGGGGAAAATCCCGTAGTGCCAATGACATGGACGAGCCGTGCCTGTGCCGCCAGCGCCGCATGCTCCACGCTCGCATCCGGTGTTGTGAAGTCGATCACGGCGCGCACCCGGGCGAAGACCGGCAGCGGATCGTCCTCCACGATCACGCCCATCGGCGCTTCTCCGATCAGCGGTCCGATATCCGATCCGATGGCCTCCGCGCCCGGCCTGTCCGTCGCCGCAACCAGCCGGCAGCCCGGCTCCTCCAGCACTGCACGCGCCAGCATGCGGCCCATGCGCCCGGAGGCGCCGGTAACTGCGATGTCGATCGGATCGGCGGCCATGCGGTTCCCAGCCTTCATCGGAATTGCATTGAATCGGCAATGAAGCCCGCTGGCAAGATCCGCTCGCGGGCGTTGCCTGCACCAGATGGAAACGGTGCTGTGGCGTTCAGGACTGTTGGGCGGAGGGGCCGCGCTGCAGGGCGATGATGGTGCGCGCAAAGCCGTCGAACTCGTCGTTCGAGAGCTTCATGAAGGCCGCCATGGTTTCGAGCGAGCGAATCTCGCCCGGGTCGGCATTGCCGTCCACAAAGGCCACGCGCATGGCGAAGCAGAGCGCGGTTTCGCGAAGGGCCGGGCTGAGGGCCGCGGCGGCTTCCTCGATCGCCGCCGTGTGGCCGACCGCGTCGATCCGTTCGACGATGGCCGCTTCGATGCTTGCGATCTCCCGCCGCTCGATCCCTGCGAAGAGCGGGCTGAAGGGCACGAGATCGTAGAGAAACCCGTGCTCCAGCCGGTCGATATCCCCGTCCGCAATCATTGTGCTGACCGCGAGTGTGAGCACGTTTTTCTGAAGCGTGGTGTCGCTCAGCCGGCCGGCCTCGCGCAGACGATCCATCAAGTTCATCGGTTCCCCCGAAACAGTCGTCGGCCCTGGCGCACAGTCGGCGGAAACGGGCAGCGGGGCAACCGCGGATCGCGCAGAGGCAAGGGAGGGGCGGGACACTGTGGCGGCGTCGCTCCCGCCCGCCACCCCGCTCCGCCGCCCCAGCGTCCCGCCCCTCCCTGCCGCGAGAACTCGCAGGCTCGGTTGGGGAGGCGGGCGCTGGCGATCAGCCGGTCATGCCGTCCCAGAAGGACTTCACCTTCGAGAAGAAGTCCTTCGAGGAGGGGCTGTTGTCGCGCCCTGCTTCCTCGAACTCGCGCAGGAGCTCCTTCTGGCGGCCGGTGAGGTTCACCGGGGTCTCCACGGCGAGTTCGATCATCATGTCCCCGAAATGGCCGGCGCGCTGCAGGCCGGGCATGCCCTTGCCGCGGAGGCGCAGCTGCTTGCCGGACTGGACGCCGGCGGGGACCTTCACGCGGCTCCGCCCGCCATCGAGCAGCGGTGCCTCGATCTCGCCGCCGAGGGCCGCGGTCGTCATCGGCACGGGGATGCGGCAGTAGAGATTGGTCCCGTCGCGCTCGAAGATCGGGTGCGCAGCGACGTCGATGAAGATGTAGAGATCGCCCGGCGGGCCGCCCTGGGCGCCGCGCTCACCCTCGCCGGCGAGGCGGATCCGAGTGCCGGTCTCTACGCCTGCAGGGATGTTGACGTTAAGGGCGCGCTCCTTGCGGACATACCCGGTCCCACCGCACACGCGGCAGGGGTTCTTGATGATCTTGCCG
>JBCBHB010000736.1:0-1771 GCA_038526025.1 Pseudomonadota bacterium | reverse complement strand
CGGCAGACGCAGAGACCTAAACGCGCTTCACGCCACGCCTGCAGATAAGCTTTAGGCTTACGCCCGCTGGCGTTGCTCGACCTGGGAGACGACCGCGCGCAGCATCGCCAGGCGCCGCGCATGTCGCACGAGCCTGACGGGTGCCAGCTTCGTCGAGGCAAGGAGCGTCGCGGCATCCAGCGCAAGCCCGAGCCCCGTCAGCCCTGCCTCACCGCCCCGCGCCCGGCCCGTCCGCGCATCCTCGACGGTCAGCAACCCCTGCGCGGCCAGGCTCGCGGCCACCATGCCAAGGCGCACGGGCGGTGGCATGAAGGGCAGGAGCATATGCGCCGCGTCCCGCCCACGCTCGATCGTCTCGCGATTGCGCCCGACCCAGCCCGGATTGCGGATCTTCCGCGCGCCAGCCCGTGGTCCCGGAGCGCCAGGCTCGAGAACCTCGCCATCCATACCTTCTTGCGCTGCGTCGCCGATGCGGTCCTGCATTCGCCAACCTCCCGTTTCCATGGAATGTAGGAGGTGTGAGGCGGCAGAGGAAGGATGCGATGACCGACCGCGAGACGATCCCGCTTGAAGAAGTCGATGCCCTCGTTCGCCGTGCGCTCACGAAACACGGTGCCAGCAGCGCGCAGGCCGCGGCCGTCGCGCGCATCGTCACCTCGGCCGAGCGCGATGGGTCCGAAAGCCACGGGCTCTTTCGCGTGCCCGGCTATGTCGCGTCCCTCCGCAGCGGGAAGGTGGATGGCACCGCCACGCCCACGCTCGCCCACCCGGCTCCCGCTGTCGTCGTGGTGGACGCAGCCCGCGGATTTGCCCCTCTCGCCCTCGAGCTTGGGCTGCCCGCGCTGGTCGATCGGGCGCGAGAGATGGGGATCGCAGCGCTCGCCATCCGCCACTGCTTCCACTTCGCCGCCCTCTGGCCGGAGGTGGAGCAGATCGCGGAGGCAGGGCTTGTGGGCCTCGCCGTAACCGCGGCGACGCCGATGGTCGCGCCTGCCGGTGGCACGAAGCCCTTCTACGGCACGAACCCGCTCGCCTTCGCCTTCCCGCGCATGGATGGCCCGCCGCTGGCCTTCGACATGGCGACGGCCGCCATGGCGCGCGGTGACATCATGCTCCACGCGCGCGATGGCGAGCCCCTCCCTCCCGGCGTCGGCATCGGGCCAGATGGTGCGCCGAGCACCGACCCCGACGCCGTCCTTGCGGGCGCCCAGCTGCCCTTCGGCGGCTACAAGGGCGCCGCCATCGCGCTCATGGTGGAGCTGCTCGCAGGCGCTGTCGCCGGCGATCTCTTCAGCTACGAAGCCGGCGCGAAAGGCCCGAAGGATGGCGGGCCGCCGGAGGGTGGGGAGTTCCTCATCGCAATCGACCCGAGCCGGTTCGGTCATGGCGATGGTTGGCAGGCCCGCGCCGAGAGCTTCTTCTCCGCTCTTGCCGACATCGAAGGCACAAGGCTGCCCGGTGCCAGGCGCCACGGCAATCGCGGAGATCGTCACGCAGCCGGGGCACCGATCCCCGCCTCGCTGCTCGCGGAGGTGCGCCGCCTCGCCGGCGGGTGAGCGACGGCTGTATTGAACGAGCGAGAGGCCGCTGCCTAACAGTCGCGGTAAGGCTCCGCAGGTGGCGGAGTAGCTTCGATGAGCGAGGCGATCCGCGCGATGTCACCCGACAGCGGCCGATCTTCGAGCAGCGGCGCGCTCTCGGTCCGGATCAGGCCGTGGATCGACCGGCTGGCGACCGAGAGACCGTGAGCCTCGCCGCGCGCGTCGATCAC
>JBCBHB010000735.1:0-1778 GCA_038526025.1 Pseudomonadota bacterium | reverse complement strand
CATGCGCAAGGATTGGCGGTGAGCGGCTTGCTCCGGGCGGCGGGGCTTGAAAGCGTGGAGACGCGGCCCGATCTCGACGGTCGCGACCGTGTCGTCACCGGCCGAAAGCCGCTCAGTTGACGAAAACGGGATGAAATCGCTCCCATCGGCAGGTTTCGCATTGAGCGTGCGAAGAAACCGGCTATAACCAACGGCGATCCCGAGATGGCGCGGATCGCTGAGCCGCGCCGCGGGATCGTCCGAACACCCGAGAGAGGCAGCCAACCCGGCTGGGATGGCATATACGCCTTGCGGGTTCGTCGAGACGGTCGGCGTCGCGCGGGGGTGCGATGCGGCGACCCCAGAAAAAGATCGTGATGAGACCAGCACAGAAATCGAACCGCGCACGTGGGCGCGGCAACCGCAAGAACGGCGGCGGCGGCGGTGGCAACAACGTCAACCGCGTGTACGAGAGCGCCGGCCCCGAGGGGAAGGTGCGCGGTACGCCGCAGCAGATCGTCGACAAGTATTTGAGCCTGGCGCGCGATGCACAGACATCGGGCGACCGGGTCACGGCGGAGAACTTCCTGCAACATGCCGAGCACTACCAGCGCCTGCTGCTGACGGCGATGGGTGCGCAGGAAAGCCGGCGCGAAAGCCAGCCGGAGGATGACGACGACGACGCCCAGGCCGAGGGTGCCCGCGCCAATGGCCATGCGCCTGCCGAGGGCGAAGCGCCTGCTGGCGATGAGGCGGAGGCTGCCGAGGGCGCGGCCGAAACCAATGGCCACGCCGCCCAGGCGGGTCAGAACGTCGGCCAGGGTAATGGGCAGAGCCGGCGCAACCGCCGGGGTCGCGGGTCGCGCCAGGGCGGCGAGCAGGCCGAGGCTGGCGACGCGGCGGACGAGAGCAACGGCAATGCCAGCGAGGCGGCAGCGGCCCCCGCCGGCAACGGTGCGGCACCGGATACGGCGCCCATTGCCGGGTTCGATACCATCGACACCGAACCCTCGCGCGGGCCCGATCTGCTGGTGGAGACAGAGGACATCGCCAAGAGCCAGCCGCGCAGGCGCCGCCCGCGGCGTGAGGAGGGGGCTGAGGTCGAGGCCAGCGATGACACGCCCGAGGCGCCCCTTGCCGGCGAGAGCGGCGAGGCCTGAACGCTGTTGCGATCAACCCGTGCCGGTGGTCTCGAAGAGCCTCGCCAGCCGCATGAACTCAGTGACGCTCAGCGTCTCGGCGCGCCGGGTGGCGTCGATCCCCGCGGCTTCGAGCAAGGGTTCCGGCGGGCGGCCGAGCGCTTTCAGAGACTGCCGCAGCATCTTGCGACGCTGAGAGAAGGCCGCGGCGGTCACGCGCTCAAGGCTGCGGGGTGAGGGTGGGCCGTCGGCTGTGTCCAGCGGCGCCGTGGGCTCGAGCCGGATGATGGCAGAGGTCACCTTCGGTGGGGGTGTGAAGGCCTTGGGCCCCACCTCGAACAGGATACGCGGACTGGCGCGCCACTGCGCCAATACGGCGAGCCGGCCATACGCCTTGGTATCCGGGCGCGCGGTGATGCGCTCTGCCACCTCCTTCTGGAACATGAGTGTGAGCGACGCCCAGCGCGGTGGCCAGGCCGGCGGTGAGAGCCAGCGGGTGAAGAGTTCCGTGCCGACATTGTAGGGCAGGTTGGCCGCGATCCGCACCGGCCCCTCGACCGTCTCGAGCGGGTCCAGCTTCAGCGCGTCGCCTTCGATCACCTCCAGCCGCGCGCGTTGTCGCGATCGAGCGCGATGCCCGTTGTCTCGCGGCCCTGGCCG
>JBCBHB010000734.1:0-1782 GCA_038526025.1 Pseudomonadota bacterium | reverse complement strand
GGAATCGCGGCATGGCCGCGATACTTGCTTCGCCCGGATGGCGCCGCCGGCACCATCCGGGCCGCCTGTTGCGGGCCTGACGGCCGGCGGGGGCGATGGAGCCTGTGGCGACGACCGCAACACTGGGCTTGGGAAGCGCGGCGGGGGCGCTTCCTCGACGCTGCACTCAAAGACGGACCCGCCATTCGCCGGGGCATGACTGTCATTCAGCGGCTTCGGCGACCGGGGCGGGGCCTGCCCGGAGGGCGGCGAGAAGCTCGGCCCGGCGATGGGCGGCACGTTCCATGTTGGCATGTTTGACATGGCCGAAGCCCCGGATCTCGAGGGGAAGCCGGGCAAGCTCGGTCGCGATCTCGGCGCTGGCCGGGGTGAGGGCGGGCAGGATGTCGTCGAGCAGCGCCTCGTAGTCCCGGATGAGCTGGCGTTCGCTGCGGCGCTCGGCGGTATGGCCGAAGGGGTCGAGGGCCGTGCCGCGGAGATGCTTGCCGTGGCGCAGCAGCGCGAAGGCGCGAGCGATCCAGGGGCCGAATTCGGTCTTCCTCGGCTGGCCGTCCGCATCCTTGCGGCCGAGGACGGGTGGGGCGAGGTGGAAGGTGACGCGGCCGTGGCTGGCGAAGGTGCCGGCAAGCGCGGTCTCGAGCGTTTCGTGATGGAGGCGCGCGACCTCGTACTCGTCCTTGTAGGCGAGGAGCTTGAAATAGCCTTCGGCCACCGCCTCGGCGAAACCCTCGATGCCGGCGGCGGCTTCGGCGGCCCGGGCGGCTTCCACACGGGCGCGGTACCGCCTGGCGAGGCGGGCGCTCTGGAAGCCGGTGAGATGGGTGGCACGGCGATCGATCTTCTCCGCAAGGGTCTCCGGCGCGGCGGGAGGATCGAGCAGGGCAGCGACGGCGGCGGGGTCCCCCACCGCCCAGCGGCCGAGATCGAAGGCGCGGAGATTGCCCTCGACGCCTGCGCCGTTGAGCTCGATGGCGCGGCGGAGGGCGGCTTCGGAGAGGGGCACGAGGCCGGCCTGCCAGGCGGCGCCGAGCAACAGGACATTGGCGTAGATGGTGTTGCCGAGGAGGCGCTCGGCCATGGGCTGGGCGTCGAGCGTGCGCAACGCGTCGGCGCCGATCCGGGCCTCGATGGCGAGGGTCAGGCGCTTGGCGGGCAGGCGAAAGCCCGTGTCGCGGGTGAAGGCGCCGGTGACGACCTCCTCGCTCGAGAGCACGGCGCGGGTGCGGCCGCGGGCCATGAGGCCGAGGGCCTTGGGCGAGGCGGAGACCACCATGTCCCCCCCGATCAGCGCGTCCGCCTCGCCGGTGGCGATGCGCACGGCCTTGATTTCGGCCGGGCTGGGCGCGAGGCGGCAATGGATGGCGACGGCGCCGCCCTTCTGGGCGAGGCCGGCCATCTGCATCTCGGAGGCGCCCTTGCCCTCGAGATGGGCGGCCATGGAAAGGAGCGCGCCGACGGTGACGACGCCGGTGCCGCCAATGCCGGTGATGAGGAGATTGTAGGGCCCCTCCATCGCCGGCAGGGCGGGCTGGGGCAGCGCGGGGATCTCGAAACTGGCGCCCTCGCCACCGCGGAGCCTGGCGCCCTCGACGGTCACGAAGCTGGGGCAGAAGCCCTTAAGGCAGGAGAAGTCCTTGTTGCAGGCGGACTGGTCGATCTCGCGCTTGCGGCCGAGCGGGGTCTCGAGCGGGAGGATGGCGACACAGTTCGACTGCTTGCCGCAATCGCCGCAGCCCTCGCAGACGCTGGGGTTGATGAAGACGCGGCGGTCCGACCGCCGCG
>JBCBHB010000733.1:0-1785 GCA_038526025.1 Pseudomonadota bacterium | reverse complement strand
TCGGCCATCACCCGATCGAACAGCGCGTCGGACGGCGTTGCCTGGCGTTCGGCCGCCGCAAGCGCATCGAGTGCCGATTCGAGGCGGGCACGATCCGCCGCCGCCAAACCGTCCGTTTCAACTACCGACATCTTCTGTCCCTCGCCGGTCATCATGCCTCTCCTTCGCCTGCGCCGAGCGTTGCCGCCAGGTGGCGGCGCGCCCGCGCGAGCAGGCTCTCCACAGCCTCGACCGAGCAGCCCAGCCGCTCGCCGATCTCCGGGTTGCCGAGGCCTTCGAAATGCCGCAGCACCACCGCGTCTCTCTGGCGCTCGGGCAGCGCCATGATGGCGCGCGCGAGCCCCTGCATCTTCTCCCGCGTCTCGAGGCGGGTCTCTTGCCCCGGCGCGGGATCGGCCCGCTCGGGGATATCGTCGATATCCGCTGTGGGCCGGCGGCGGCGCTGGCGGTCGACGCAAAGGTTATGCGTCACACGGTAAAGCCAGGTAGAGGCTTTCGCTTCGCCCGCGCGCCATTCCGGCGCCTGGCGCCAGAAGCGCAACATTGCCTCCTGCGCCACCTCCTCCGCCTCGGCCTCCGACCCGAGCCGCCAGCGCGCCTGCCGCTTCACCGCCGGCAGCAGCGCTGCCGTCAGCCGGGCAGCCGCCAGACGGTCGCCTGCGGCGAACCGGGCGATCAGCGCCCCTTCGTCCTCCCCGGTGCCTTCACAATCGAACATCGCTGCCGTCACTCTCGGCGCCTTCCTCGCGGGCCGTGCGCGCCACGCGCGCTCCGGGCGGCGGGCGCTCTGCCGCCCCTGCCCCTGACCCTTCTGCCTCAGCGCGCGGGCTTCGCGAAAGCCCTGAGGGCCGTGCGTGCCTCGCGCCGGGTGACTGAACCGTCGCCGTTGAGATCGAGGCGCGAGAAGCGCTGCACGTCCCGCGCCGCCCGTTCCGACGCGTCGATGAAGCCATCCCCATCAATATCCCGCCGCGCGAACGCGATCCGCGCCTTCTCCAGCGCCCGGGCGGTGGCCGCGGCCTCCGCCTCCGCCAGGCTGATCCGGCCATCGCCGTTGAGGTCGACCCGCGCATCCCGCGCGGCGTTGAAGGCCGCTGCTTCGGCCAGCGTCACCCGCCCGTCGCCATTCGCATCCGCGCGCTCGAACATACTCGCCGCCCCCGCCTTGGCCACGGGGGCGAGCGCAAGCGCGCCCACCGCGAAGACCATGGCCACCGCAAGCCGCGGGGTCAGGGGCAGCCAGCTGCCTGTGCTCAGCGCTCCCATCTTGCCGTCCGCCGGATGCGTCATCGCCACGTCCTCCGATGCCTGCCTGCCTCGCCGCCGGCGGGTCTTGCGCCGCCGATCGCAGGGAAAAACGTCGGTGCCTGCCGTTTCCGTCGCCGCGACACTGCAAATTCTTGGCGGGCCGGCGCGAAGCGATTAGGTCGGGGACATCGAAGGAGATCACCATGACCATCGAACCCAGCGCGGGTGCCAGCATCCCGACCCCTGATCAGATCCTGCCCGAGCGCCCGCTCAGCCCGGCGTTGAAGCGCGGCTGGAAGGGTTGTTGCCCGAACTGCGGCGAACAAACGCTCTTCGCCAGCTACCTGACGGTTGCGGATCAGTGCGGGCATTGCGGTGAGGCGCTGCATCACCACCGGGCGGACGATCTGCCGGCCTGGCTGACCATGGTGATCGTGGGCCATGTGCTGGCCGTGGCGCTGCTGGCGGTGGAAAATGCATTTTCACCAGCGCTTTGGGTGCATGGGCTGATCTTCGGGCCTTTCGTGATCCTTAGCT
>JBCBHB010000732.1:0-1787 GCA_038526025.1 Pseudomonadota bacterium | reverse complement strand
CGTCCTCACCCATGACCACGCGGACCACTGCCACGGGCTAGACGACCTGCGCATGGTGGTCTTCAACCGCCGCTCCCGCCTGCCCGCCTACATGGACGAGGCGACGGAACGGACCCTGCGCACCCGTTTCGGCTACACCTTCGAGACGCCGGAGGGCTCGAGCTATCCCCCCATCCTCGATCGCATGCGGATCGACGGCGCCTTCGAGATACGCGGCCTCGGCGGCCCCATCCCCTTCGCGCCCTTCCGGGTGCCGCATGGCGATACGACCGCGCTCGGCTTCCGCATCGGCCCCCTCGTCTACCTGCCGGACATCTCGGACATGACCGAGGAGGCCTGGGCGGTGACCGAGGGCGCGGCCGTGTGGCTGCTCGACGCGCTCCGCTACACGCGCCATCCGAGCCACGCCAATCTCGAACAGGCGCTCGCCTGGCTCGAGCGCGCGGCCCCGCCTGCCGCCTACCTCACCAACCTGCATGTCGATCTCGACTATGCGGTGCTCGACGGCGAGACGCCCGCGCATATCCATCCCGCCCATGACGGGCTGGAGCTGGACCTGCCCCTATGAGGGGCACGGGAGGGGAGCGATGACCGGTCTCACCGCCCTCTTCCTCATCGTCCTGCCGGTCTTCCTGGTCGTCGGCTCCGGCTACCTCTCGGTGCGCACGAAGGTGTTCCCCGACGAAGGCGTCACGGCGCTGGTGAAGTTCGCGACCGGCATTGCCGTGCCCGTGCTGCTCTTCCGCTCGATCTACGGGCTCGATCTCGGCCGGGCGCTCGAACCGGGGCTGCTGGCGAGTTTCTACACCGGTGCGCTGGCGAGCTTCGCGCTCGGCACGCTGGTGGCGCGCAAGGTCTTCGGGCGCCGGCCGGGGGAGGCGGTGGCCGTGGGGTTCTGCGCGCTCTTCTCGAACTCCGTGCTCCTCGGCCTGCCGATCATGAGCCGTGCCTATGGCGATGTCGCACTCGAGCCTGCCTTCGCCATCATCGCCTTCCACGCCCCCTTCTGCTACCTCGTCGGCATCCTCGCCATGGAGTTGAGCCGTCGCGATGGCGCGCCCATCGGCGTCGCGCTGCGGCGAACGGCCGACGCCATGTTCCATAACGCGCTCACCCTCGGCATTGCGGCCGGCTTCGCCTTCAACCTCCTCGGCATCGTGCTGCCCGAGCCGGTGCTGGCGGCCGTGGACCTGATCGCCCGCGCCGGCCTGCCCGTGGCGCTCTTCGCGCTCGGCGGCGTGCTCACCCGCTACAAGCTCGCCGCCGCCGTGCCCGAAGCCCTGACCGTCAGCCTCATCAGCCTCTTCGTGCACCCGGCCATCGCCTGGGTTCTTGCCGTAAAGGTCTTCGCGCTGTCGGACGAGTTTACCCGCGCCGCTGTGCTGATCGCGGCGATGCCGACGGGCGTCAACGGCTACGTCTTCGCCGCGATGTACGACCGGGCGGTACAGGCCGCAGCCTCCACGGTGCTCCTCGGCACTGCCCTCGGCATCCTCTCCATCACCTTCTGGCTCTGGGTCCTCGGCGGCGACGCCCTGGCCCCGCTACCCTGACAGGAACGCCGGCGAGCTCTCGCCCCCTCTCGCGACAGGCTTCTCACGCAATCCTGAACATCGTGCGAACGCGCGCATAGGCCCAAGCATCCCCAGCCTCGGCCCAAGGCCATGCCGCGCGGCCGAAGACGCGGCTCCCGGCACTCCCGCAACGAGCATTGCGGCGACCAGCCGCGATTCCGCTTGGCTGGGGGACAGGAGGCCTAGCCATGCGCCTTACGCACCGCCTCGGCC
>JBCBHB010000731.1:0-1795 GCA_038526025.1 Pseudomonadota bacterium | reverse complement strand
TCGGAAATGGTCTTCTCGATGGTCGCGAAGCTCATGTCGTGCGCATCGCGCACCACCGGCACCACGAGGCCATTGGGCGTGCCCACCGCCACGCCGATATGCGCGTAGTTCTTGTAGACGATCTCGTCCCCGTCGATCTCGGCATTCACCGCCGGCAGCTCGAGCAGCGCGTGGGTGCAGGCCTTCACGAAGAACGACATGAAGCCGAGCTTCACGCCGTGCTTCTTCTCGAAGATCTCCTTGAACTCCTTCCGGATCTCCATGACGCCCGTCATGTCCACCTCGTTATAGGTGGTGAGCATCGCGGCGGTGTTCTGCGCCTCCTTCAGGCGGCGGGCGATGGTCTGGCGGAGCCGGGTCATCTTCACCCGCTTCTCGCGCGCGTGGTCGTCCGCCGGCGCGGGCGCGCGGGGGGCCGGCGCAGGCGCAGGGGCCTTCGCGCGCGGCTGGGAGGCGGCGCGGGCCACGTCCTCCTTCATGATCCGGCCATCCCGGCCCGAACCCTCGATCTCGCTGGGGCTGAGGCCCGCCTCGGCCATCGCCTTCTTGGCGGAGGGCGCGTGCTCCACGTCCGACCGTCCGCCGCCCGAGGGCGCGGGTGCCGCTGCGGGCGCAGCGGCGGCGGCCGGTGCTGGCGCGGCCGCCGCGGCCCCCGCACCTGCCGCAATACGCGCGATGATCGCCCCGGGCTCCACCGTGGCGCCTTCCGAGGCCACGATCTCGGCCAGCGAACCGGCGGCGGGCGCGGGCACTTCCACGGCCACCTTGTCGGTCTCGAGCTCGCACAGCACCTCGTCCACCGCCACGGCCTCACCGGGCTGCTTGAACCAGCTGCTCACCGTCGCCTCGGTCACACTTTCGCCGAGCGTCGGCACCGGAACATCGACCATGCCGCCACCAGCGGCCGCGGGCGCCTCCACCGCGGTTGCCCCGTTCGTGCTGGCCGCTGCCGGGGCGGCCGCAGCAGCACCCGCTCCCGCGCCAGCACCACCCTCTTCGATCGTGGCCAGAAGCGCATCCACGCCGACGGTCTGGCCCTCATGCGCGGTGATCTCGCCGAGCTTGCCAGCGGCGGGCGCCGGCACCTCGACCGAGACCTTGTCGGTCTCGAGCTCGCACAGCACCTCGTCCGCCGCCACGTCCTCACCAGGCTTCTTGAACCAGCTCGCCACCGTTGCTTCGGTAACGCTCTCGCCCAGCGTCGGCACCCGCACCTCAGTCGTCATGTCCCGCTCCCGCTTCCGTCGTCGGTCGTCTTGTTGAGCCCGGGCGCCGGCCGGCGTCCGGGGAGGATCAGTCCGCGTCGATGCCGAGGGCGGCGGCCACAAGCGCCTCCTGCTCGGCCTTGTGCTGGCTCGCAAGCCCGGTGGCCGGCGAGGCCGAGGCCGCGCGCCCCGCATAGCTCGGGCGCGCCGCGGCCGTGTCGATCCGGCCCAGCACCCATTCGATATTCGGCTCCACGAAGAACCAGCCGCCCTGGTTCTTGGGCTCCTCCTGGCACCAGATCACCTCGGCCTTCGGGAAGCGGGCAAGTTCGCGCGTCAGGCTGAGCGCGGGGAACGGATAGAATTGCTCGAGCCGGAGGATGTAGACGCCGTCCAGCCCCTCCGCGTCCCGCTTGTCCAGAAGGTCGTAGTACACCTTGCCCGAGCAGAGGACGACGCGCTCGATCTCCGCATCCGGCTTCAGCTTGGTATCGGACGTCCCCATCTCGGCGTCGTCCCAAAGCACCCGGTGGAACGACGAGCCTTCCGCGAACTCCGAAAGCTTCGAGACGCAGCGCTTATGGCGCAGC
>JBCBHB010000730.1:0-1796 GCA_038526025.1 Pseudomonadota bacterium | reverse complement strand
AGCCTGCTCGCCTTCGCCGCGCCGCCTAATGCGATGGCGCAATCAGCCGAGGTGCCGCTGCGGACGATCACCGTGCAGGGCACGGGCGAGAGCCTGGCGGTGCCCGACATGGCGAGCGTCAGCCTCGGCGTGACCACGGAAGGCCGCAGCGCCGCCCGTGCGCTGGAGCAGAACAGCCGCGCCATGACAACGGTGATCGAGGTGCTTGGCGAGGCCGGCATCGAGCCGCGGGACATCGCGACCTCCTCTGTGAACCTCAGCCCTGTCTACGACCAGCGGCCGAACCAGCAGGGGCGCCGGGAGATCAGGGGCTATCGCGCGTCGAACCAGGTGCGCGTCCGGGTGCGAGTGCTCGACACGCTCGGGACAACGCTCGACGCGGTGGCTAAAGCAGGGGCGACGGATATTCACGGCATCAGCTTCAACCTCTCGGAACCCGAGGAGGCACGCGATGCCGCGCGCCGAGACGCCATGGCCGATGCGCGCCGCAGGGCGGCGCTCTACGCCGAGGCGGCCGGTGCGGCGCTCGGCCCGGTGCTGACCATCAGCGAGATCGGCATCGCCCGGCCCATGTCCTTCGATACCGGCATCGCAATGCGGGCCGAGGCGGCGATTGCCGTGCCGGTCGCGCCGGGCGAGCAGAGCATCGGCGCGAGCGTGACCGTGGTCTACACCCTCGAATGAGTGGGAACACGCCGAGCTGGAGCGTCGCCATCGGGCTCTTCGTCGTGTTCAACGGGATCGCCGTGCCGATTGCGGGACGGCTGACATGGATTGGCATAACAGCGATGGCGACGAGCGGACAGGTCTTCGCCGCCACAGGGCTGACCGTGGCCGTGGCGGCGGGGATCCTGGCGATCAACGTGGTCCTGATCCGCGACGCAGCCCGGGCCGGGCTGCCGCGCCTCGGGCAGATGGCGCAGTGGATCTTCACCGGCGCACAGTTCGCCAGCACCATCGCGGCGGGCACCTTCAGCCTGCTCAATCTCGCAATGTGGCTCGCCAGCGGCTGAGCGGCAGTGGTTCAGACGCGGTTGGCGATTTCGACCAGGTTGCCGTCCGGGTCCCGCAGATAGATCGAGCTGAGCGGCCCGGTGGCGCCCGTGCGGCGGACCGGCCCACTCTCGACCGTCAACCCCTCCTGCTCGAGGCGCGCCTTCACCTCCTCAACCGGCTCGTCCGTTAGCAGGCAGAAGTCCCCAGCGCCGGCGGCAGGCCGGTCGGAATGGGGCTGGAAGGGCGCCGCCACGGCATGGAGGTTGATCTTCTGCGCGCCAAAGCCGAGGGCGAGCCGCCCCTCCGGCCCGAAGCGCTGCACCGCCATGCCGAGATGGAGGGCGTAGAACGCCGCTGTCGCCTCGGGGTCCGCCACGTAGAGCACGAAATGATCGAGGCTCTTGATCACCGTTTCCGTCATAAGAGATGCGTGCCAGAGCGGGGCGGAGAGGACAAGCGCATGGAAGAGGCAGGCGAGTGGACGACGCGCGAGGACCGGGCGGTGGATCCGATGCATCCCTTCGCGGCGAACGCGCTGGTGGCGACGCTGGGGCTAGACCGGCTGGCCTTCGCCGCCGGCGACGCGCTGCCGCCCTTCTGGCACTGGATGCACTTTCTTGAAGCCGCGCCGCGGGACGCGCTGGGGCGGGATGGGCACCCGGCACCCGGCTGGTCCCTCCCTGCAACCGGTCTGCCGCGGCGCATGTGGGCGGGCGGGCGGCTGACCTTCCACGCACCGCTGCCCCTGGGCGCACCGGCGGAGCGGGTCAGTCGTCTCGGCGCGCTCAGCCGCAAGGAAG
>JBCBHB010000729.1:0-1802 GCA_038526025.1 Pseudomonadota bacterium | reverse complement strand
GTGATCTACGACATCGTGGCCAACGCGTTCGGGATCGAGGAGGCCACGATGTCGTAGATCACGCCCGGCAGGCTCGGCAGGTTGATCAGGATGACCAGCAGCGCCATGCCGATATAGCCGATCGCCATGATGGGAATGATCACGTCCGCCACCTTGGCGATGCGCCGGATACCGCCATAGACCACGAGGCCCGTAACAGCACCGAGGAAGATACCGGTCCAGAGCCGGTCGACGCCGAGGCTGTCCTCCGCCGCCCCGGCGACCGTGTTCCCCTGGAAGGCGTTGAAGCCGAAGGCGAAGGCCGCGATCAGACAAACGGCATAGACCACCGAGAGCCAGCGGAAGTCCGGCCCGAGACCATGGATGATGTAGCGCGCCGGCCCGCCACGATAGGTCCCGTCGGGCTGGGTGCGCTTGTAGAGCTGCGCGATCGAACACTCGAAGAGCGATGTCGCCATGCCGACGAGCGCGATGGCCCACATCCAGAACACGGCCCCCGGCCCGCCGAGCGTGATCGCCACGGCGACGCCCGCGATGTTGCCGCCACCCACGCGGCCGCCCACGGAGACGAGCAGCGCCTCGCGCGAGGAGATCTGGTTCTCGTGCCCGGGCGTCGGCGTCGGGAACAGCACGCGGAACATGCGCTTGAAGAAGCGGATCTGCACAAAGCCGGAAACCAGTGTGAAGAGGGTGCCGAGCACCACCAGGAACGGGATCAGCGCCCAGCCCCAGGTGACATCGCCCACCCAGGCGAAAAAGCCTTCAATGAGTGCCATGCGGCTTGTCCTTCTTATTGTTTATCACTGTCCTGAAACTGGACAGTTCAGCAGAGCACAGCAGTCACAGACTGTCATCAAATGTTCGGCGGCCGCAGCGACGAACCCGGTGCAGCATCTCTCGTCGGCGCCGCGCCGAAGGTGCGACGGTAGGCGCGGGCGAAGGCGCTCGCGTCCTGCCAGCCACAGCGCAGCGCCACCTCGGCGACCGGCATCGCCCCCTCCCGCACCAGCCGCCGCGCCGTCTCCAGCCGCATCCGGCGATAGACAGCGTCCGGCCCCTGCCCGAAGGCGCGACGAAAGCGCTGCTCCAGCGCCCGTTGGCTCAAACCGGCGGCCCTGGCGATGGCGGGCACGGGCAACGGCTCCTGAATGGCGCCCTCCATCGCCGACAGCGCCGCCGCCAGCGCCCGATCCGTCCGGTCGCCCGGCAGGCGCGGGGCGGCAGCGGGGCCATGCAGGAAGTTTCTCGCCACCTCCAGCGCAAGGGCCGGTCCGTGCGCCGCGCCGAGCAGGTGGAGGATGAGGTCGAAGGCCGCCATGGCGCCGCCGGCCGTGATCACCGGTCCGTCCTCCACCCACCGTGCCGCGCGCGCCTCCACGCTCGGGAAGGTCTCTGCGAAGGCGTCAAGCTCGGCATCGTGGATCGTCGCTGCCCGGCCCTCCAGCACCCCGGCGGCGGCGAAGATCCAGGCGCCGGTATCGAGGCCGATGAGGCGGTCATGACGCCGCGCCGCGGCCCTGAGCGCCCGACCCAGCATGGGCGTGGCCAGCGCGCGGTATCCGAAGGCCGGCATGGCGACGAGCGCCGCGCCCGCCCCGCTCCGCGAGAGCGCCCCCTCGGGCATCACCCGCAGCCCGCTCGACGACGTGACGGCCCCGCCCTCCGGGCTCACCAGCTCCCAGCTATAGGCCTGGCGCCCCAGCACGGTGTTGGCGGCGCGCAGCGGCTCCACCGTGTTCGCGAGGCACTGGTTCGAGAAACCATCCGCCAGAAGAACAGTCACATGCGCCGGCGCGCCCGGT
>JBCBHB010000728.1:0-1805 GCA_038526025.1 Pseudomonadota bacterium | reverse complement strand
TCCGCGTGTCGCTTGGGGCGACGGTGGATGGCTGGCGGATCATCGCGATCGGACCCGAGGAGGTGCGCCTGCTGCGCGCGGGCGAGACGCGACTGGTGCGGCTGCCCGAATAATCAGCCCGGTTTCGCGCGCCAGGCCGCCCAGGCCTCGGGCGTGTCGAGATCAACAAGGGCGCGCTCGCCCTCCAAGGCCACATCGACGATGCTGCCAAAAGCCTCCGCCTCGGCGACCACCGCTTTCGCGCCGCGATCCCCGCTGAGGCGCTGCAGGGTCTCGAAATAGCGGCGACCAAAGAGGACAGGATGGCCCGGCCGACCCTCCTGGCTTGTGGCCCGCACGATCTCGCGCCCCTCCTCCGGATCAAAGGCCGCCGCCAGCCGAGCCATATCTTCCGCGGCGATCTCGGGCATATCGGCCAGGAGGAGCACAACGCCGTCGATCTCGCTTGGAAGGGCCGCGATGCCGCGCCGCAGCGAGGCGGCCATCCCTTCATCTGCGTCAGGCACCGGGACGATCTGGGGCCGCGATGCGTGCTGCTCCGCAAGCGTCCTGCGCGTCTCTGCCCCCGCCCCGCTGGCGGGCAGCGCGACGTAGCAGCCTTCAAGGGGAGCGGCGGCGACCTGGTCGAGCACATGCGCGAGGAGGGGCTGGCCGCCAACGGGTTCGAGCAGTTTGTCCACCCCCTTCATGCGCCGCGACCGGCCCGCCGCGAGCACCAATGCCGCCAAGCGAGGCCGTGCCCCCGGCGGCGCGGCGCGCCCACCGCGCGGCTGCGGACGGCTGGGGATTTCCTTCAAGAGCCCGCCCACACCCATCGCAGCGATGTCCTGCGAGGTCACCGCCCGCCCGGCCACCAACCGCTCCAGAACCCAATCGGCCCCGTTCAATGCCGGTGAGCGCGCACAGCCTGGAAGTCCCAGCACGGGATGATCGCCGATCTGGCCCAGAAACAGCAGATTGCCCGGATCAACCGGCATCCCGTAGCGGGTGAGCGTCCCTCCAGCCCGGCGCAATCCTTCGGGCCCCACATCTTGCGCGTCGGAGGTTGCCGACCCGGTCAGGATCAGCGTCAGGTCGGCTTGGTGGGACGCAAGAGCGGCGGCCAGGGCCTCCGCGGTATGGTGCACGGTCCGGGTGTGGGGCGCGGCGCAGCCGAGCGCCTGGAGGCGCGCCGCAACAGCCTTTGCGCCCTTTTCGAGGAGAGTGGCCTTGAGGCCGGGTGTTGCGGTCAGGATCAGCTGTGTCCGCGTGACACGGCGCGGCCAGACCTTTGGGCGAACCTGCACGGCGCTGCTTTGCGCGGCCCCAAGCGCACGCGCCGGAGCGGCATAGGGGATGATCTTGACGGTGGCCACCAATTGCCGAGCCCGCACCCAGGTTTTGGGCGCAAGCGTGGCGAGGGTGATCGCGGGATCGACGGCGTTGAGAGCTGCGACGGCGGCTGCGTCCAGCTCAAAGAGGCCGTCCCGCGCGGCATGAAGGTTGACCCGGCCCGTGAAGGCTGCGCCGAGGGTCAGGCCATCATCGGGGGCGGTGAGGGCCGCGCCGAGCCGGGTCGCGGCCACGTCCTCGCCGATGTCATCCGCGTCGAGACGGGCCACGGTGACACTCTGGTGGCCAGAGGCCGCGAGGGCCGCGAGGTCGTCGCGCGTCAGCCGCCGCCCCTTCGCCAAACGCCCCCCGGCGAGGCGGACCGAGTGCGCAAGGATCTCGCCTTCAGCGGCGTCCAAAGGAACGGCCCCAAAGCGCATTCAGGTGGGGCGGCGCAGGCGCGCGGTGACTTGGGCCAGCACGGACACGGCGAT
>JBCBHB010000727.1:0-1806 GCA_038526025.1 Pseudomonadota bacterium | reverse complement strand
GCGTGATCAGCTCGCAGAAGGCCCGCCGCTCCTCGTCGCTCCGGCTCTTGATGCCAACCGTGGCGCCCGGCTTGATCTCCAGGTCGAGCCCGTCCAGCACCGCCGTGCCCTCCCGGTCCCGTACCGTCACGCCCTCGATCAGGATCGGACCCGCAATATGCGGCACCTCCGCCGGCACCCCCTCGAACAGCTTCTCGTCGAGGATGTCCCGCGGCATGAACCGCTCGGTGATGATCTTCCAGCGCAGGCCCATGTCCTGCGTCTGGTTGTACCAGGTCAGCAGCTCCTTCCACGGCCCCGAAAGGTCCTTGTAGGCCGCCAGCGCCGCCACCAGCGCACCAACCGTCAGGTCGCCGGTAATGGCGAGATAGCCGCCGATGGAGAAGAAGAAGAACGGCGTCAGCTGCGTGATGAAGTTGTTGAGGAACTTCATGAAAAACTTGAGCTGGTAGATCCGGTAGCGGATCTCGAAGAGCCGCCCCAGCCGCGCCGAGACCTGGCTCAGCCGCCGTCGCAGCCCGCCATTCACCCGCAGTTCCGAAGCGCCCGCCGCACTCTCGCCAATCTCCTCGGCCAGCCGGCGCACCTCTTTCACCCGGTCCTTGTTCAGAAGGTTGATGCGCCGCTGCAGGAGCGGGATCAGCCAGGCCTGCAGGGGAATGAGCGCCACGGCCGCCAGCCCCAGCCACGGGTTCTGCACGAACAGAAAGCCCAGGATCGTCAGCATCATGCCGCCCTGGAACACCGGCTGGGCCACGAGATCGCCCATCAGCCCGCCCAGCGGCTCGGCCTCCGCCGTCACCATGCTCACCAGCTCCCCTTGGCTCACCCGCTGAAAATGCGGGCGGGGAAAGCGCATGATCCGCTGGATGAGCTGGTACCGGAACCGCCGCAGCAGCCGCTCCGAGAGCACACCCTTCAGCGTGTTGATCAGCATCTTCATCAGACCCTGCGCCAGCACGGCGAACAGGAAGCCGGCACAGAGGATGGCAAGAAGCGCGACCTGGCTCACCTCGAGCCCGAAGAAGTCCCGCATCCCCGGCTCGCCCGAGATCGCATCGTTGATGATGCGCTTCGGCAGTTCGAGCGATAAGTACAGAAATGGAAACGAAACGAAGGTAAGGAGCAGCAGCCAGAGCTGCTGACGCTTCGAATGGCGCCAGATGAAGGCGAAGATGGTCTTGTCCATGAGGCGCTGCCCCCGGCCGAATTTTTGGGATCATTGCTAGATAGGGCGCCGGCGCGGCAGGCGAACCCCCACAGCCATGCAATAATGCTTTCTCGGGTTTCGCGACGGTTCCGTACTAACTTTGCGTGAGGGCAGCGAAGCACGAACTCAGGCACGGGTCGCGGAGCGCGTATGGAACCGATGGCAACCTGGAAGCAGCTGATCCTCGCGGCTGCCTTGGCCGCGCTCGGCTGGTTCGGCTGGCAGGAGCGGGATACCGTGCTCGCCGCCGCCGGCTTCGCCCCTCAGGAAGAGGCAGTAGCCCCGCGCAGCCTCGCCGCCGGCGTGCCGGTCATCGTCGCGCCCGTGGAAGAGGCGGCGGACGATCTGGTGCTCGAGATCGTCGGCTCCGGCCGCGCCCAGCGCACCGTGGTCCTGCGCTCGCGCGGCGATGGCGAGATCGTCGAGATGGCTCTCGCCGCCAACCGCAAGTTCAAGGCGGGCGACATCCTCATGCAGCTCGAGGACCGCGACGAGCGCCTCGCCGTCTCGCTCGCCGAAACACGCCTCGCCGATGCGGAGCGCACCCGAACGCGCTTCGAGCAGCTGAGCCGGAGAGCGGAGGAGCGTCGTGTAGG
>JBCBHB010000726.1:0-1813 GCA_038526025.1 Pseudomonadota bacterium | reverse complement strand
GCCTGTCGAGGAAGAGCCGGTCTCGATCTACGAGCCGGAAGTCCTCCAGGAGAACGCGCCGGCGATCGAGCCCGACATCCCGGCCGAAGCCGCCCCCGAACCCGCCCCAGAACCGGTGCCCGAGACTGAGGTTGAGGTCGTGGCGGAGGTCGAGGCGGAGGCTGAGGGTCCAACCGCGCGCGAAGCGGAGCCGGAAGAGGAGCCCCTCCTCCTCAACATTTTCGACGCGCCGCCGCCCCGCCCCGCACGCCCCGCCGCTTTCGAGCCGGTGGTGGACACGGCCGAACCCGAACCCGAACCAGGGCCCGGCCTCGCCGAACCGCCCGTCCCCCCCTGGCGCGTGCCTGCCAATCCGCAGGCAGAGACCGATGAGGGTTCCGCAGCTGCCCTCCAAACGGCCGAGGCGGCGAACGAACCGGTCGCCATCGGGTCCGCCAAGGCGCAGCGCCATGGCGGCTTCTTCGGCCGCGGCGCGCAGCAGCCCGGCAACGATCCCGCGCCCGTCTCCCTTCTCCGCCCGCTCGGCAAGGCGGCAAGCCCGCGGCAGGAGGAAAAGCCGGCCCCGCGTGCCCCCGCCGATGGCGGCGGCGCGCCACCGAGCGTTCAGGCCCTGGCCTGGCGCATGGGCGCGCGCACGGCGGAGGAGCGCGTCCTCTGCGTCGCCGCCTGGCTCACCTTCGCCAAGGGCAGCCCGAAATTCCTGCGCAGCGCCGCTTTCGAGCAGCTCGATGCCGTGGAGACCGAGAGCGAGCGCGACCTCGACAGCCGCCTCGATGCCTTCCGCAGCCTCTTGCGGGACGGCTCGCTCGTGCAGCTCGGCACGGAGAGCTACGCGCTGTCGGAACGCCAGCTCGACCGCGCGGCACCCTATTTCGACTGAGGCTGGTCCGCCGCCTCATCGGCCGGCGGCTCCTGTCCGATCCCGCGGAAGATGGAGCGGAAGGGCAGGGCCCAGGCGATGCCCAGCGTCACGTAGATGGCGAGCTCCACGAAAATCGGCGGGCGCTCGAACAGCGTCATGATGGTCACGGCAAGAAAGCCATAGACCGGCAGGCCGACCACCAGGATCAGCAGGGCAAGGCGCTTTTTCGTGCGGTGCTTCATGGTGGCGTAGATATGCGCCTCCGCCGCCCTGTCGAGCGGCGCTGGACCTGCGTGACGCTCAGCCGCGGTAGGGGTCCGTCACCACAATGGTGTCGTCCCGCTCCGGGCTGGTGGAGAGAAGCGCTACCGGGCATTCGATCAGCTCTTCGACGCGTTTGATGTACTTGATCGCCTCCGCCGGCAGGTCGAGCCAGCGGCGCGCGCCGAAGGTGCTCTCCTGCCAGCCCGGCATGCTCTCGTAGATCGGCTCAACCCGCGCCTGCGCCTCGCTCGCCGTGGGCAGATGGTCGATCTCGCGCCCGTCGAGCCGGTAGCCCGTGCAGATCCGCAGCTCCTCCATCCCGTCCAGCACGTCGAGCTTGGTGAGCGCGATGCCGGAGATCCCGCCGACAGTGCAGGTCTGGCGCACGAGGGCGGCGTCGAACCAGCCGCAGCGGCGTTGCCGGCCGGTGACCGTGCCGAACTCCCGGCCCCGCTCGCCGAGGCGCTTGCCGGTCTCGTCCTCAAGCTCCGTCGGGAAAGGCCCGGCGCCAACGCGGGTGGTGTAGGCCTTCACGATGCCGAGCACAAAGTCGACCGCGCCCGGACCCATGCCCGACCCGGTCGCCGCCATGCCGGACATGGTGTTCGACGACGTAACGTAAGGGTACGTGCCGAAGTCGATATCCAGCAACGCGCCTTGCGCCCCCTCGAAGAGGATGCGCTTGCC
>JBCBHB010000725.1:0-1816 GCA_038526025.1 Pseudomonadota bacterium | reverse complement strand
CCTGTTTCGAGAAGCCGATGGACCGGCGCATGATGGCGACCTGGCTGAGCCCCGGGGACATGCTGCGCCTGATCGCGCGGATGATCGACGCGCAGCGCCTCGGCTGCCCCATCGTCTACGGTGCCTCGAAGAACAAGCAGCAGTGGTGGGACAATACCGAGGTTGCCTATCTCGGCTGGGAGCCGGAGGACAGCACGGAGCAGTTCGACGGCATGTTCGACCATCTCCCGCCCGACGATCCGCATGATGCTGCCATCGTCTACCATGGCGGAGGCTTCGCCAAGGCCGGCCACTTCGAGGACTGATCGTCTCGCGCAACGCCGGCGGACGGCAGTGCCCTAAGTCGCGGGGGCGGACGCGCGCACCCGTTCGCGATGCCAGATATAGATGCCGGCGGCGATGATGATGGCGCCGCCGCCGAGGGTGTAGAGCGTCGGCCAGCTGTCGAACACCAGAATGCCCGCGATCGCCGCGAACAGGATCTGGATGTAGATCACCGGCGCGAGCAGGGACGCGTCCGCCATGCGGTGCGCATAGGTCACCGCGATATGCCCGAAGGCCCCGAAGCAGCCGATCAGGCACAGCACCAGCACGTCGATCCCCATCTCCGGCATCACCCAGACCGGGAAGGCCACGGGCGCGAGGCAGACCGTGGCCAGGCCCGACGACCAGAGCTGTGAGGTCGCGTTCGTCTCAATGCCCGCCAGCATCCGTGTGAGGATGAAGTAGAGCGCGGCGACGGTGAGGGCCGCCACCGAGAGCAGCATGGCCGGGTGGAACTCAACGCCCCAGGGCTGCATGACAACGAGCACGCCCAGGAAACCCACGCAGACCGCCGCGATCCGGTGCACCCCCACTCGCTCTCCGAGCATGGGGATGGCCAGCAGGGTCACGACAATGGGTCCCGCGAACATGATCGTCGTCGTCACCGTGATCGGCAGGTATTTGAGCGCCGTGAAGTTCAGGATGGTGCTGCCGAAGAGGAAGATCGAGCGCAGCAGCTGCTTCTTCGGCGCCGCCGAGCGGAAGGCGCCCATCCCCTCCCGCGGCAGATAGAGGGCGCAGGACACGATGAAGTGCCCCGCATAGCGCACCCAGACCACCTGGATCGCCGGAAGCCCCGCCAGGATCAGCCATTTCGCCGAGGTGTCGATGCAGGTGAAGAAGACGATGGCGACGGCCATCACGCCGACGCCCAGCGCCTTGCGGTCCTCGACGGCCCCGGGGTCGCCGGCTGAGCGGGCGGGCCAGGCGCGGTCCCACAATGCCATGCCCGTCGCCCCCTTCGCGCGGCCTCAGCCCTTCGCCTTCTCCGCGATGTAGTCGACGACCTGCGGCACCAACTTGTCGGCGTAACCATCATCCCGCGCGGTGCTCAGCAACTCGTGCGCGCAGCCGGACATGTAGGAGTGCCGGCCGAGGCCTTCCGCCATGCTCCGGTAGTAGCCCACATCTTTGGCGGCGTTGGCGATGGAGAAGGCGAGGTCGATCCGCCCCTCCGTCGCATAGGCCTTGATGAAGTCCATCATGCCCGATTTGAGCGGCCCCGCGGACATGACGCTGTAGAGCTTCTCGCGCTCGATCCCCGCCGCATCGGCCATGGAGAATGCCTCGGACATGGCGGAGGCGGTCGTCATGGCGAAGAAGTTATTGATGAGCTTGATCGTATGGCCGGCGCCGAGTGGCCCGAGATGGAAGACGTTCTCGCCCAGCACATCGAGCACCGGCTTCACCTCGGCATAGGCGGCCTCGTCGCCCGCGCACATGATGTTGAGGTTCCCGTCCACCGCTTGGGCGCACGCCGGCGCATGCGGTG
>JBCBHB010000724.1:0-1821 GCA_038526025.1 Pseudomonadota bacterium | reverse complement strand
GGTGGCGTCGATCTTTTCGGGATCTCCATCGCCACCCGTGATCCGCGCGCCCATGATCCAGACGACCCCGCCGAAGCCGAGTGCCAGGCCCAGCGCCTTGGCCCGCCCGATCCGCTCCCCCAGCACCGCCGGCGCGGCAGCGGCGACGATGAGCGGCATGGCGGAGGCGATGATGGCGGCGAGGCCGGCCGGGATCTTCGTCATCGCGGTGAAGAAGAACCCGAGATAGAGCGTGTTCTGGCAGAGCCCGAGCAGGAGGATCGCCCGCCACGCCCCGCGACCCTTCGGCAAAGGCTGGCCGAGCGCGAACGCGATGCTGCCGGCAATGGCCCCCGCCAGCAGGAAGCGGATCGCGGAGATCGCGAAGGGCGGGGACGACGTCACCAGGACCTTCGCCACCGAGAAGGCCGAGCTCCAGATGAGCGCGAAGGCAATGCCGATCGCCAGTGTCACCGCAAGGTCCCGTGCGGCGGGTGCGGCTGCACGGTCGTGGCCGATGGTCATGGCATCGCTCCCCAGCGGCCCATGCCGCCGAACGCGGCCTAGCGCAGGCCCCTTCGGGACGCCAGATGCCATCACCCTGTTTCACGCGATCGCCCGCGGTCCGCCTGCCGGGGGCACTGGTGCCGGCGTGTTCTGCCGTGGCAGGTTCCGGAAAGCTCTTCGGCGGAGACTGCTATGGCCCCTCCCATCCTCGTGATCTCAACGAAAGCGCCCGAGATGGTGCCGTGGCTGGCTGAGCGGTTGCCCGGCGAGCGCTTTCATGTGGCTGACGGGCCAGGTCAGCTTGGCCCTTTGCTCGAGCGCCTCGCCCCTGAGGAACGCCCCGAGATCGTGTTCGCCATGAACGACCCGCTCCTGCCGCATGCCGAGATGCACCGGGCGCGCGACCTCGAGACCGTGCGATGGTGGCAGGTTGCGGGCTCGGGCTACGAGTGGCTGGGAGACTGGGACCGGGCGCGACTGACGGTGACCAACGCTGTCGGCGTGCTTGCACCCTATCTCGCCGAGACGACACTCGGCGCGATGATTGCGCTCAACAACGGGCTCTTTGGCTACCGCGAGGCGCAGCGGGCGCGACGTTGGGCTCCGGCCAATTTTCCCGCGCTTGCCGGGCAGAAGCTGCTCGTGGTCGGCGCGGGCGCGATCGGGCGAGAGGTAGCCACCCGGGCAAAGGCGCTGGGCCTGCACATCACCGGCGTTTCGCGTGCAGGGACGGCAGAGGCGCCGTTCGACGCGATGGTGCCGCTCGCGTCGCTGGACGATGCTTTGGGGACCGCCGATATCGTGAGCTGCCATCTGCGCCTCACGCCGGAGACGCGCCATATCTTCGATGCCCGCCGGTTTGCCCTTATGCGGCCCGGCGCGCTCTTCCTGAACTCGGCGCGCGGGGGCCATGTGGATGAGGATGCGCTTCTCGCAGCCCTCCGCACCGGCCATCTGCGCGGGGCGTGGCTGGACGTGTTCGAGACCGAGCCCTTGCCCGCGGAAAGCCCGCTCTGGGAGGCGCCCAACCTGCTCGTCACGCCGCATGCCTCGGACCAGGTGGCAGGCTGGCCCCTGCGCTTCGCGGCGCTCTTCGCCGAGAACCTCGGCCGCTGGCGGGCCGGTGAGCCATTGATCAATCCGGTGCCGTAAGCCGGCTCAGTCGAGGCTGCCGGTGTAGGTCGGGATGCTGCCCTGGATCCGGGTGCGCGGGCGGCTGCGGGAGAAGGACGGCCGGCCGCGAGCCTGAAGGTCCGCCTGCAGCGCATCGGTCCGCTCCGCCAATGTGGGCGCAAGCCGGGGTTCGCGGGGGAGGCGCGCGACGGCGCGGCGCCG
>JBCBHB010000723.1:0-1827 GCA_038526025.1 Pseudomonadota bacterium | reverse complement strand
ACGCATCCTCGGTCTCGAGCGCCTCGGCCCCTGCAAGGTCCACAACCAGCGGCGCATCGGCGAAGAAGCGGGGGGACTGCTGCAGTGCCGCATCCAGCCCTGCCTCGAAATCCTCATCCAGCACCGCCGGTACCGGCAGTACCACGGCAGTCAGGAAACGGCCCCGGATCTGGAGCGGCTGAGCGGTGGTCGGGTTCGGCGCGCATAGCTCCGCCGCGCCCTTTTGAGCACTCGATGATCGCACGATCGGCCTGCCTCGGTTCTCCGGCTTTGCGCCGGGATGTCGTTGAACACGAGGCTAGCGCGTTGGCGCCGAGTCGCCAAGTCCCCGTGTCTTGCCGATTGCAGCATACTATATGTGGTATGCGCCCGGTCTCTTCACGCCGCTGGACGCTAAGGTCTTGCGATGCCTTGTCTCAACTACCGGTTGTGGCAAATCCGCTGCCGGCCTTCCGGTACGCCTCCCGCGGGGGCGCGAAAATGTCGAGCACCCGGGCGCCCTCGGGTCCGGCGCGGAAGCCGTGGGGCACGTTGCCGGGGGTGCGCCAGAAGTCCCCGACCGATACGGCAACCTCCACGCCATCCTGGATCCGCACGCCGCTCCCTTCGAGGCAGACGCCCCACTGCTCCTCCGGATGATGGTGGATCGAGCCCTCGGACCCCGGCTCGAAGCTCACCACCGAGAGCATGGCCTGATCGCCCGCAAAGACGCTCGTGACGATGCCGTCGGTCAGCGTCCTGGCAACACCGTCGCTCAGGTCGGAGAGGCTGTGGAACTCCGGGTGTTCGGTCGGTGTCATGCATCCCTCCCAGGGGCTTTGGTACGGAACATTGCCTCGATGCGCGGCCAGAACACCTCAACGAGAACCGAGCCGGTTACCACCAGAATGGCGAGGCCCTTCAGCAATGTCATCTCCTCACCGAGAATGGCGATTGCGAGTGCCGCGGCGATCACCGGCTTGAGGAAGAAGAGATAGCCGGCGCGCGTGATGTCTGGTGCGGCGGCGAGCCCGCCGATCCAAAGGATCTGCGTGATCGTCGTGTTCCAGAGCGCGAGGGCGAGCAGCGAGCCCCATTCCAGGGCGGGGCGGTCGAACAGCGTGCTCGGATCGACCCAGATGCCCCACCCAAGCCCCACCCCAAACCAGAGCGCGACGCCGCCGATCATCATGCTCACGGCGGTTACCGGCACCGCGCCGTGCTCCGCGATGATCGGCTTCATCTTGATCGCGTACCAGCCAACGGCCGCGGCGCAGACGAGGCCAAGGAAAATCCCGATGAGCGAGCTTGCATCCCCCACCAATGCGTCGAGCGCGCCATCGGTGATGAGCAGCACCAGACCCGCCATGGCACAGGCGCCGACCGCGATCTTCACGCGCGTGAAGGGCTGGCCGTTCAGCCAGAGATTGGCGAGCCCGATGAAGATGGGAATGGTCGTCACCAGCGTCGCGACCTGGATGACCGTGGCGTAGTCCAGCGCGAGGTGGAAGGCGAGATAGGCGAGGGAGACGCCGATAAGGCTGTAGAGCGTGATCGGCCCCGCATGGCTGCGCAGGGGCGCCATCAGCGCGCTCGGCCCGGCCAGCAGCAGGCCCAGAACGATGAGCCCGAAGCCGCCCAGCACATAGCGCCAGACCGATACCTCGGCACCGGAGACGCCCGAGAGCACCGCGAAGAACTCGGACGAGGCGTGGCCCAGAACGCCGATCAGAACGGCGGCGTAGGCGAGATTGGTTGGTATGCCGACAGGCCCCTTGCCGCTCACGCGCCCGCTCCCGTCTCGATCTCCGCACCGAACGGCTGACGGAGAGCCTCGCGCGGTTCGGT
>JBCBHB010000722.1:0-1831 GCA_038526025.1 Pseudomonadota bacterium | reverse complement strand
GGCCGGCCGAGCGCCGCTTCGAGATCGCGGTCGAGCGGCTTGCCGATCAGCACCACCGTATTCGCGTTGCGCACAAGGCCATCGACGGGAGAAAGGGCGCCCGGTATCCCGATCCCGATGCCGGCGGCCTGCGCCCCCGCAAGCGCCTCCACACGCGCGACGACGTCGACGACAGTGCGCACGATGCCGGGATAATCCTCGCGCGGGGTGGGCAGGCGCTCGCGGGCGATCACCCGATCCCCCGGGCCCAGCGCCACCGCTTCGGTCTTCGTTCCACCGAGATCGACGCCGACCCTGATCGTCATGGCCCGCTCCCGCATTCGTTGCTTCGGGAAACTGCCTGCCATGGTTTCATCGGCGAGAGCCAGCCCCCGGCCGGCCCATCCCATATCGCTCCATCAGGCGCCGGAGAGCGTCCGCAGCCGCTTCTCGAGCCGCCCCATCTGTTCGGCGATGCGCATCTGCTTCACGCGAAGGGCTGCGATTTCCGCCAGCACCGTGGCGAGGTCGCCAGGCTCGGTGGGCTCGCTCGGGTCGTAGGCGGGTCCGCCCTCCCCCTCGCCCGTCATCAGCCAGACCATGGAGACATTCAGGAAGCCTGCGAGCATCTGCAGCTTGTTCGCCCGCGGCTCGGAGCGGTCGCCCTCCCAGTTCTGCACGGTCTCCAGGCGCAGGCCGAGCTGACGCGCCAGCTGCGACTGGCTAAGGCCCTGGGCCTCACGCGCCAGCGCAACGCGATCGCCAAAGGTCGCGGCACCATCGCTGAAATCGTCCATCATCTCTGCTCCTCGCCCCTTGCAGCGGGGCCTCAGCCAAACTGGGCTCAAGGGCAGAACCGCGCCGGATCGCCGCGCGGCATCCCTCTCACGGCGCCCCTTTTTTGTACGATGAGGCTCTTTTGCCTTGCCCGGACGCGACGTGAAACCCCCATGCGGCGACACCCGGCCACGTTGTTTTCGCAGCGCACCATCCCGTGCGCTCCTCGCCCGCACACGCATCGGAAAGGCGGGTTCCAGGCATCGGGCAGGGTTGCACCGCGCGCGCAGGCGGGCGTATCGACGGTACGGTCAACCGATCCGGAGTATGCCCCATGGCCTTCCTCGCCGATGCCCTCGCCCGCGTGAAACCCTCGCCCACCATCGCCATCAGCACGAAGGCGAACGAGATGAAGGCGGCCGGAGAGGACGTGATCAGCCTCGGCGCCGGCGAGCCGGACTTCGACACGCCGGACAACATCAAGGCGGCCGCGAAGGCCGCCATCGATGCCGGCCGCACAAAGTATACGGCGCCCGACGGGATCCCCGAGCTCAAGAAGGCCATCGTCGACAAGTTCAAGCGCGAGAACGGGCTCGATTACACGGTGAAGGAAGTCAGCGTCGGCACCGGCGGCAAGCAGGTGCTCTACAACGCGCTGATCGCCACGCTGAACCCTGGCGACGAGGTGCTGATCCCCGCGCCCTACTGGGTGAGCTACCCGGACATGGTGCTGCTCGGCGGCGGCGTGCCGGTGGTGGTCGAGACCGGGATCGAGACGGCCTTCAAGATGACCGCCGAAGCGCTGGAAGCCGCGATCACGCCGAAGACCAAGTGGCTCATCTTCAACTCGCCCTCGAACCCCTCCGGCGCCGGATACAGCCACGCTGAGCTGAAAGCGCTCACCGATGTCCTGATGCGTCACCCCCATGTCTGGGTGATGACGGACGATATGTACGAGCACATCGCCTACGAAGGGTTCGATTTCTGCACGCCTGCCGAGGTGGAGCCGGGCCTCAAGGACCGGACGCTGACGGTGAACGGCGTCTCGAAGGCCTATTCGATGACCGGTTGGCGC
>JBCBHB010000721.1:0-1834 GCA_038526025.1 Pseudomonadota bacterium | reverse complement strand
GCGCCATGCGGAAAGCTCTCGGGTCCGCCAGGTCGGGGTGGTGCTGTGACCCTGCCCGCCGCAGCCCGCCCGCTCGTGGCCTTTCCGACGCTGCTGCGGGCGCATGGCTTTCCGGTGGCGCCTGATCAGACGATCGGGTTTCTGGAGGCGATCTCGCTCCTCGGGCCGCGCAGTGTCGAGGACATCCGCAGGGCGGGCCTCGCGATGCTGGCCATCCCGCGGGAACGGGAGGCCGAGTACGACGCGCTCTTCCGCGCTCATTTTCTCGGCCAGACCGTGTCGGCCCCCGCCACCGGCGACGAGGACGAAACGGTGGAGGCGCATGAGCCCGAGAGGGGGGAGGCGGAAGCCGAGGAGGCTGAGGAGAGCGCCGATGCGGGCGCCGAGGCGACGGCGGCGGAGCGGCTCGCCACCCGCACCATCGCCCCTGCCGACGTGGATGCGGCTTTGGCGCGCTTCGCCCGCCTCGCCCCCGCGCGCCTGCCCCGCCGCCGGAGCTACCGTTTTGGCGGTGCCAGGAAAGGGGCGCTCGACATGCGCCGTACCCTGCGCGCGGCGATCCAGCGGGATGGGGAGGCGGTCACGCTGCTCCGCCGCCGGCGCAAGACGCGCGGCCGGCGGATCGTGCTCCTGATCGATGTCTCGGGCTCCATGAAGGAGCGGACGGATGAGCGCCTCGCCTTTGCCCACGCGCTTTCGCAAGCGGGTGAGCGCGTGGAGGTGTTGACGCTCGGCACCCGCCTCACCCGCATTACGGGCGAGCTGAAACAGCCTAGCCGCGCCCGCGCTCTCGCGCGCGTGGAGCGGCTTGTGGCGGATTTCGATGGCGGCACGCGCATCGGCGAAGCGCTCGCGGCCTTCCTTGCCGTGCCGCGCTATGCCGGTTTTGCGCGCGGCGCCTGGGTCGTGGTGCTGTCGGACGGGCTGGAGCGTGGCAGCCCGGACGCGATGGTGGAGGCCGGGCGTCGCCTGGGGCGCATGGCCTGGCGCCTCGACTGGCTGAGCCCGCTTGCCGCAGACCCGGGCTATCGGCCCGAAACCGCGGCGCTCGGCGCCCTCGCCCCCGATCTCCATGCACTGGCCGATGGCGGCACGGTCAGCGCGATCGTCGATCACATGCTCCACACTGGAAGGGCCGCATGATCGACGCGCACCACCATATCTGGCGGCAGACCGATCTGCCCTGGCTCCTCGGGCCCGAGCGGCCGCGCATCTTCGGGCCCTACGCCCCCATCAAGCGCGACTATCCGATGGCGGAGTTCCTGGCGGATATCGAGGGGCTGGGCATCGAGAAATCCGTCTACGTCCAGGCCAACTGGGCACCGAACTGGTTCGTGGACGAGGTCGCCTGGGTCCAGCGCACGGCGGACGAGACCGGCTGGCCCCATGCCATCGTCGGCTTCGCCGATGTCACGCAGCGGGACATCCGGCCCGATCTAGACCGGCTGAAGGGCTTCCCGCTTCTCCGCGGCATCCGCCACCAGCTGCACTGGCACGAGAACCCGCTCTACCGCTTCGCCCCGCATGGCGACCTCTGCAGGGACCCCGTGGCGCAGGCGAACATCGCACATTGCGCCGCCTACGACCTAAGCTTCGAGCTGCAGGTCTTCGCGCCGCAGATGGCGGGTGCTGCGGAGCTGGCCGAGGCCTGCCCGGACGTGACCTTCATCCTGCAGCACGCCGGCATGCTCGAGGACCTGAGCGACGCGGGGCGCGCCGCGTGGCAGACCGGCATGAAGCGCCTAGCCGCCTGTCCGAACATCGTGGCCAAGCTCTCGGGCTTCGGCACGTTCCTTCATCGGAACGACCCCGCGCATATCGCAGAGATGATCGG
>JBCBHB010000720.1:0-1845 GCA_038526025.1 Pseudomonadota bacterium | reverse complement strand
TTCGATTTCATCTCCCCCTACGCCTATCTGCAGTTCGCCCGCCTGCCCGAGCTGCCGGACGATATCGACATCACCCTCCGCCCCGTCCTCTTCGCGGGGCTCCTCGAGCACTGGGGTCAGCTCGGCCCGGCGGAGATCCCGCTGAAGCGTGTCCATACGGGCATGGTCACTCGCTGGCGGGCGGAGGCGCGGGGGCTGCCCTTTCGCCCGCCGCCCCGGCACCCGTTCAACCCGCTGGCACTGCTCCGCCTTCACCTCGCCCTCGGCGCAACGCGCGCGGCAGCCGCAACCATCTTCAGCCATGTCTGGGCCGAGGGACAGGATGGCGAGGCCCCCGAAAGCCTCGCCCGCCTCGCCGCCAAGCTCGGCATCGCTGACCTTGCCGCAACCATCGCCGATCCCGCCGTGAAGGCGCAGCTCCGCGCCAACGGGGAGGCCGCGACTGCCGCCGGCATCTATGGCGTCCCCAGCCTCGCCATCGAGGGCCAGGTCTTCTGGGGCGACGACATGTTCGATCTTGCCCTCGCCTGGCTCGAGGGGCGGGACAACGGCATCGTGGCGGACGGGATGGCCCTCGCAGCCCGGCCCGCGGCGAGCGAGCGGCGTCGCGCGAGGAGAGACAGCGCATGACCTGGAAGATCCACCACGTGAACCTGCCCGCGACCGATGTCCGTGCCTCGGCCCGCTTCTACACCGAGGTGCTGGGTCTCACAGAGGCGGCCTGGACCTTCCCGCCCCCCGACCAGGTGGGCCATATTTCGGCCGACCCTGCGGAACTCACCCTCCTGGCCTGCGCCACTGGCGCGCGCGGTGCCAATAGCGGCCTACACCTCATCCGCCCCGAGCCCGCCTTCGCCCGCAAGAACGGGTTCGACCACAACCCCACCATCGGCGGGCACGTGGCCATTCAGGTCGACGACCTCGACGCGGTGATGGAGCGCCTGAAGGCCGAGGGCATCCCCTTCACCTACGCGCCGCCCTTTGCCATTCCCGGCATGCGGCATGTCTATGTCTACGACCCGTCCATGAACCTGCTGGAGATCAACGAGATGGTGAAAGAGCAATGAAGACAGCATTCGTGGGCCTCGGCGCCATGGGCGGGCGCATGGCAGGCGCGCTGCTCCGCGCGGGGCATGACGTGACCGGCTTCGATCTTTCCGAACAGGCGCTTGCCACCCTAGAGGCCGCCGGGGGCAAGCGCGCCGGCAGCGTGGCCGAGGCGGCCGCCGGGGCGGAGGCGCTGGTCCTCATGGTCGTGAACGCCGCCCAGGCCGAAACCGTGCTCTTCGAGGCCGGCGGGCTCGACGCGCTGCCCGGGCGGGCCCTCGTCCTCTCCGCCGTCACCATGCCGGCCGAAGCGGCGGAGGCGATCGAGGCGCGCATCCTCGCCACCGGCCGCCTCTTCCTGGACGCCCCCGTCTCCGGCGGCGTGGTGGGCGCCGAGAAGGGCGCGCTCACCTTCATGGCCTCCGGCAGCGAGGCGGCGATGGAGAAGGCCTCCCCGCTCCTCGATGCCATGGCGCTCCACGTCTTCCGGATGGGGGACCGCGCCGGCCCGGGCTCGACCATGAAGATGGTCCACCAGCTCGCTGCCGGCTGCAACCTCGCCGTCGCGGCCGAGGTCATGAGCTTCGGGGCCCATCTCGGCCTCTCCCCTGCGCAGGTGCTGGAGGTGCTCAACGTCTCGGCCGGCGGCTCCTGGATGATCGCCAATCGCGGGCCGCGGATGATGACGGAAGGGACGGAGCCGATGTCCGCGGTGGACATCTTCGTGAAGGACCTTGGCATCGTGCTCGACGCCGCCCGCGCCAACCGCTTTCCTGTCCCCGTGTCGTCAGCTGCCCT
>JBCBHB010000719.1:0-1846 GCA_038526025.1 Pseudomonadota bacterium | reverse complement strand
TTCGCCGTGTTCCGCGCCAATCCATCGCCCATCTGCGTGCTCGACGAAGATCAGCGACAGGGCGGTGAGGGTCTGCTCGCCGCCCGAGAGCAGCGAGAGGGTGGAAAGCTTTTTGCCCGGGGGCTGGCAGAGGATTTCCAGGCCAGCTTCGAGCGGATCGTCGCTTTCGACCAGCTCCAGCTGCGCCTCGCCGCCACCAAAGAGATGGGTGAAGAGCTCGGAAAAGTTCCGGTTCACCTCCTCAAAGGCCGTCAGCAAGCGCTCCCGGCCCTCGGAATTGAGGCTCGCGATGCCGTGCTTGAGCTTGGTGACGGCTTCCGAGAGATCGGTCAGTTCCAGGGCCAGAGCATCGCGTTCTTCCTGCACCTCGCGGGCATCCTCCTCGGCGCGCAGGTTGACGGCGCCCAGCGCATCGCGTTGGCGGCGCAGGGTGACAATTTCGTCTTCCAGAGCGGCGACGGGTGGGACACGGTCGGCATCCGCGCCGAGATGTGCAAGAACCTCTCCTGGCTCGATGCTGAGCGCCTCCTTCAACCGCGCAACCGTCTCAGAGAGATGCGCGCTGGCGGCCTCCTGCTTGGCCTCGGCGCGCGCGCGGGCCTCCCGCGCCTCGGACGCGCTGCGCTCGGCCTGGCGCTCGCTTTCCTCGGCACCGCGCAGGGTCGTCTCTCCGAGTGCAAGGGCATCGGCGGCGGCGGCGCGACGGGCCTCGGCCTGCTCCAGAGCGCCTGCGAGCTTGGTGCGGGCGGCTTCGATTTCGGCAGGTGAGGCTGAGGCTTTGATCAGGTCGGCCTCGGCTTGCTCTTTGCGGGCGAGGAGCTCGGCGCGGCGTTTCTCCGCCGTCTCCAAGCGGTGTTTCCAGCCCGAGATTTCCTTGGTCAGCTCCTGGCGGCGCTTGATGCGCGCGTCGGCCTCGCGGCGTTGGGTGTCCGCCGTGGACCGGGCGGCCAGCATTGCGGCGCGCGCCTCGGCGACTTTGGTGCGTTGGTCCTCGACGGACGCCTCCGCGGCAAGGGGATCGCCGAGTTCGGCGGCGAGGGCTTTGGCTTCGGCCTGCGCGGCGTCGGTGTCGCGCTGCTCATCCTCGCGCCTGGCACGGGCGGCGGACAGGGTCTCGCGCCGCCCCTCGCACATGCTCAAATCGGCCTCGGCCCGCGAGACGGCGCGACGGGCAGCGGTGAGGCCTTCATCGGCGATCCGACGGGCGGCGCGCGCTGCGGCATCGGCGTCATTGGCGGCCGCGAGGGCGGCGCCGGCGTCGGCTTGGGCGGCCTCCGCCCGTGCGCTGTCTGCCTCGGCCTCCGCAAGCTGGGCGGCCAGGGCATCGCGGCGATTGCGCTGCTCCAGACGCAGGGCGGCTGCCGATGCGTCCTCCCCGGCGGCGGCCCTGTAGCCATCCCAGCGCCAGAGATCGCCCTCGCGGCTCACGAGGCGTTGGCCCGGCGCGAGTGCGGCCTGCCGTTGAGCCCCTTCGCCCCGCTCCACAACGCCGATCTGTGCCAGACGGCGGGAGAGGACATCCGGGCCCGTCACCTCGGGGGCGAGGGGCGCGACACCATCAGGCAAGGGCTGATCGCCCTGTGCTGTGATCTCCACCCAGCCAGCGGGGCCATCCTCGCCTAGGGGCGCCCGCAGATCATCGCCGAGCGCGGCCCCGAGGGCGGCTTCAAAGCCAGGCGCCACACGCACCTGATCGAGAAGCTGGGCTGTCTCGCTCGCATCGCGGCTGAGGAGCTTGTCGAGGGCGGCGACCTCGGCCCGAAGTGCGGCAGCGGTGCCGGAGGCAGAGGACAGGGCGGCGCGCGCCTCGGCCTCATTGGCCACACGGTCCCAAGCCCAGGCCAAT
>JBCBHB010000718.1:0-1855 GCA_038526025.1 Pseudomonadota bacterium | reverse complement strand
GGTCCTCGATGGGCAGCAGCATCGTCTCGGTCATGCGGGTTCCCTCATGTCGCGGCGAAGCCCGGAGGGTGCTGGCCCTCGGGCGTGATGGCGAGGACCTTGAACCGGCCGCCCATGGCGCCTGGGCTGCAGAGGCGTTCGAGGGCGTCGGCGATGCCGTCGGCCTTCGATGGCGCGCTGCGTGCGAGGCTTTCCGCCCGGTGGCCGATGCCGAGCGCGGCGAGGAAGGCGCCCTGCTCGGCGATATGTGTGGAGACTGGAGCGGCCTCGCGCGCGACCTCCGCAAGCCGGTCGAAGTCCGGCAGCCAGGTGATGTCGGCCGTGCCGGGGGCCTCCAGCGGATCTGCCTTCGCATGGTTTCGGACCGCCTGCAGCGTCGGGCCCGCCGGGCGGTCCGCCCTCCGATAGCCGTAGTCGACGAAGAGCGCGGCGCCCCCATGCTGTCCGACGCGACGTGCCACGCTTGCCACAGCGTCCTCAGCAACCGGGCTCTCTTCGGCCCATCCCCCGGCGGGCGCGGGGGCACGGCCGGGGAGCGGGGCGGAGAGGCCGAACGAAAGGGCGCCGTGATCGCCGAGGCCGACGCGCACCTCGCGCCAGGCCTTGCCATCGGAGAGGTACTGATGGACGGGCAGGGCATCGAGAAACTCGTTGGCGACGAGCAGCAACGGGCCTTCCGCGATCTCGTCGATGCTCCTGACATGCCGTGCTCCCGGCAGGCGGGCTGACTGTTCCCTGCGGAGCGTTGGCGAGGTCTCGACCAGGGTGAGGGGAAGCGCGCGGAGCGGGGCTGCGGCGCGGCGCGCATCGGCCATCAGCGTGCCACGCCCGGGCCCGAGTTCCAGGAGGTGCGGCGGCGGCGTGCCGGCGGGCAGCGCCGCCAGCCGATCCGCCAGTCGCTCTGCCAGCCAGAGGCCGATCATCTCGCCGAACATCTGGCTGATCTCGGGGGCGGTGGTGAAGTCCCCCGCCCGGCCCAGCGGGTCGCGCGTGATGTAGTAGCCGTGCTCGGGATGGCCGAGGGCGAGGCCCATATACTCCGCGATGCTGATCGGCCCGCGCGCGGCAATCTCCGCCCGGATGATCGCCTCCAGAGGGGGGGGCGGCGCGTGCTCAGCAGCCGACGTCATGCTGCCCCGGTGGCCCCGTCGCGCCCCTTGCTGCGCCAAGCATAGAGCAGGAAGGCGATGCCGATGGCGACCATGGGTAGCGAGAGCACCTGGCCCATGGTCAGGCCCGCAGCCTCCGGCCCCATGCCGAAGCGGACGACCTGGCCCCACGGATTGTCGGGCGTCACGAACTCGATGTTCCCCTGCCGGAAGTTCTCCACGATCGAGCGGCCGAGGCCGTAGCCGATGAAGAAGATGCCGATCAGCGCACCCGGCCGCTTCAGCCAGCCGCGCGAGAGCGCCAGCCACCACATCACTGCGAAGAGGATCAGCCCCTCGAGCGCCGCCTCGTAGAGCTGCGAGGGGTGGCGCGGCAGGTTCTCCGGTCCGCCCCAATAGGCTTCCGGCACGGTCGGGAAGACCATGCCCCAGGGCTGCTCGGTGATCCGCCCCCAGAGCTCGCCATTGATGAAGTTCGCGATGCGCCCGAAGAAGATCCCGGCGGGGGCGGCAAGTGCGACCGCATCGCCCGCCTGCAGCACGGGGATGGCGTTGCGCCTAGCGTAGAAGATGAGCGCGAGGATCACGCCCAGGAACCCGCCATGGAAGGACATCCCCCCCTCCCAGATCGCAATGATCTCCGCGGGGTTCTGGATGAAGTGGGCGGGGTTGTAGAAGAGGACGAAGCCGAGCCGCCCGCGGCTCTGGCCGTCCGAGAAAGCGCCGATGACACCGGAGCAGCCCGA
>JBCBHB010000717.1:0-1857 GCA_038526025.1 Pseudomonadota bacterium | reverse complement strand
GTCGATCGCATTGGTGGAGTGCTCGATCGTGTTGCAGGTCACGATCTGGTCGGCGATGAAGGGCGCAGCGTGGGTCACCTGTGTTCGGATCGAATAGATCTCCGACAGGCACTGGCGCCTGTGAAGGTGAGGATCCATTGTCACCAGCCAGTCGAGCATCTCAGACAGGACGTGGGCGAAATGCACAGAGGTGACGCTTTCGCCGGGATTGAAGCGCGTATCCTGGCGCATATAGGGCAGGTAGGGGACCACAAGACCGACGGACCTCGCGCCAAGGCTTCGCGCAGCACCCGCGGCGAAGATCACGGGAAGGGTCTTCTCATTGGGGCGGTCCAGCCCGGCCAACAGGATGACGTCTCGTTCAGCGAGATCGATGTGATAGCGAAGGTAGGTCTCGCCATCTGGAAAGGCGTCGAGGACAAGATCGCCATGCTCTGCGCCGATGGCTTTGGCGAGGCGGTCGGCAAGATGACCGCCGCCCGGCAGGGTGAAGAGAAGGGGCTTTGTCATGGCGCGGTCAGGGCGATGATGTCTGGCTCGCTGACGACATAGTCGATCGCATAGTCGAGCTCGCCGGGGGTCTCGGTGTGCAGGGTGAAAAGCGGCGTGCCTGCCTCGACGGCATCGCCCAAGCGCACGTGCAGCTCGACGCCTGCGGCCTTGGCATCGGGCGCGCCTGCGAGCTTGGCGGCCATGGCGAGGCGACGGTTGTCGATGGCTTGTACGCGTCCGTCCCGTGGCGCAGGGATAGGACGGGTGTGTACCGCGGTGGGTGGCTCGCGCATCCCGCCCTGGGCCTCGCAGATGTGCTGGAATTTCGACCAGGCGCGCCCGTCTGACAGAACGGCCTCGGCGAGGTCCACTCCGCCGCCGGGCGCAGCCGAGCCGGCCATTTCCAACAACACGCCTGCCAGTGTCACGGCCTTGGCGCGCAAGTCTGCCGGCGCTTTTGCATCTCCGTGCAGGACGCTCACCACATCGCGGGCCTCCAGCGCCGGGCCAATCCCGCGCCCGACGGGCTGTCGGCCATCAGTATGGACCACGCGCGTGGTGAGCCCGAACGTCTTCGACACGTGCATTAGGCTCGACGACAGACTTTCAGCGGCCGCCTCGGTGCGGATTTTCGCCGTCGGCCCGACAGGCACGTCGAGCACAAGATGGCTCGCCCCGGCGGCAATCTTCTTGGCCAGAACAGACGCCACGAGCGGGCCTTCTGCATCGATGTCCAAGGCGCGGGAGATGCGGATCATCACATCGTCGGCCGGGCTCAGCTGCACCGCGCCGCCCCAGACGATGCAGCCGCCTTCGCGTTCCACCACGCGGCGCATGGCGGCGAGGTCCAGGTCGACCGGTGCCAGGGTTTCCATCGCATCGGCCGTGCCCGCAGGCGAGGTGATCGCGCGCGAAGAAGTTTTCGGCATGATGAGCCCCAGCGCCGTGACAATGGCGACGACGATGGGCGTGGTGCGGTTGCCAGGCAGCCCGCCAACGCAGTGCTTGTCGACAATCGGTGATTGGTCCCAGCTGAGCCGGTCGCCGGTCTCGACCATGGCGCTGGTCAGCGCGGTCATCTCGTCAGCGCTGAACGGTTTGGTCGAGCAGGCCGTGACGAAGGCAGCGAGGTGAATGTCGGAATAGCGCCGCGCGACGATGTCCTCGATCACGGCGCGGGTCGCCGCCTCGCCCAGGGGCTTTCCGAACACTTTCGCGCGCACGGTCGCGAAGGAGGTGAGTGGCGCGGGATGGCTGACGGAGATCGTCTCGCCGCCATGCAGTCCGAGCCGGCGCCATGCCGTGTCTGACAGCCCGGCTTCGTCATGGCGCAAGAGGTCCGAGGTCACATGGTAGAGCGTAGCG